>CALDQI010000622.1:0-2060 GCA_937911635.1 uncultured Pseudomonadota bacterium
TTTAAAGAAATGGCTTAGAGGCAAGAAGAAATTGACAGTGGTGTTTACCCCCGACGAACACAGTTCTCTGGCACGGTTTTCAACGACAAAAGATCATCTACTCCTGACCATATTGAGGGATGTCAAAACAGAAATCGAAGTATGGACTCCAGTAAAAAGAAGCTGGGAATCTGAAGAACTTCAAGGGGTTCCGAGTATGGGACAACTAAGAATCACTCCAGTTGATGGGTACAATGACAATCAATATTGGTTGACTGTTCGAGATTACATCACACCGAACACCCTATTTATAGGAGACGTCTCTAGCACCTCAACACCAACGGAACTGAAAAAGCTCCCTGAATTCTTTGATGCAGCGAACTTACAGGTCACACAGCATTTTGCAACCAGTAAAGATGGAACAAAGGTGCCGTACTTCGAAGTCTCTCGTGCAGACCTCGAATTGAATGGTGAAAATCCAACATTACTCTATGGATACGGTGGTTTTGAGGTTTCCCTGTTACCCAGTTATTCGGCTTCTGTTGGTACCGCCTGGCTCTCCAAAGGTGGCGTCTATGTCGTCGCAAACATTCGTGGTGGAGGGGAATATGGACCGACATGGCATCAGGCTGCCCTAAAAGAAAATAGACACCGAGCCTACGAAGACTTTGCAGCAGTTGGTGAAGACCTCGTGGGTCGTGGAGTTACAAAGCCAGCAAAACTCGGCATCCAAGGTGGTTCAAATGGGGGCCTCTTGATGGGCAATATGTACACTCTGTATCCCGATCATTGGGGTGCGATTGTGTGCCAAGTCCCCCTCTTGGACATGAAACGATACACAAAACTCCTAGCCGGGGCCTCTTGGGCTGGAGAGTATGGAAACCCAGATGTACCAGAAGAATGGAAGTATATACAAACGTTCTCTCCCTATCACAACTTCAATGTTGAAAATGAACACCCTCCCATGCTCATCACAACCTCTACACGAGATGACAGAGTACACCCTGGGCATGCGCGTAAGATGACAGCGTTACTTGAAGGCTCCGATAAAGATGTCCTCTATTATGAAAATATAGAAGGTGGTCATGGTGGAAGCGCCAACAATGAACAAGCCGCGTTCATGACAACACTGGCCTACAGTTTCTTGTGGAATACCTTAATGAGTGAACCAGAGCCCACTGAGACTCCTGAAGAGGATGTAGGGACAATGCCAGAGTAACACACCATAGTAACGTTGGAACTATGGTGATGAACCCAATCTCTCGTGTTGTTTTTTGTGAATCTAAAAGTATAACCCACTGTATTTTATTATTTATTTTTGATAAAAATCCATGGAACGCTGAATACACCCAATATTTTCGGCTTTTAAGACAATAAACAAAATAAACAACTGATATTTATGATATTTTTATTTATCAAATGGAAGGTTTCCGAAATCTATTAGCCCAATCAAGGATGACGAAAGTAAACCGTTGTTGTTTCGCAAAATGGTGTCATCAACAGCACAGTCAACACGGATTTTCAAGTTTCGAGTCTAAGGGCTCTTTGTGTCTGGTTACTGGAAGCGGCCATTTGATGGAACCACCAACAATTCCATCCAACAATTGATTTAACTCTTCATGCTTAGAACGCGCTGTTTGTAAATGGTGTTGTGCTCCTGATAAGAGGAACTCATTGTCACCCATGTTATGAATCATACACTCAATATGTTTATTGGCATAAAACAACTCATTGTGAATCTCCCTCTCAAATAGATACACCTCATCACCAAATAGACGTTGTAACTCCAGTCGATATACCCCCCTATCTATATTATATGCAGCGATTGTTCCCCGATACTTTTCTAGAGACTGCTCAATTAATTGTTCATCCCTACCCAAGGAACTGGTCAACTGATTGAGTAACTGGACGGTTAAAAAATGTCGATTGGAAAAGGTGTGCATGTATTGACTTTGAATCTTTTCAACCTTGTCTAACTTATGACTTGGATGATTGCTTGGGGTTCGAAAAGCCACGGTATAAACAATCCCGATGGCAAGTAACATTGCAAGCATATACCATTTGGTCAAAATATTTCTTTT
>CALDQI010000623.1:0-2872 GCA_937911635.1 uncultured Pseudomonadota bacterium
ATTGTGATGACGGTGATCCGGTATTGTTCGCTCAATCCGTTGACGAAGACTGTGATGGAAACTTGAACCCAGGAATTATATCTTCGGGTGATGGACAAAGTTGTGTTGTGCGTGAAGATGGAAGTGTGTCTTGCTGGAGTTACGGTCCAATCACTGTACAATCTGGTGATTTTGTTCAGGTATCTACAAGCGGTTCTGGGAGATATGCGTCTCGTTGCGCCATCGATTCTACGAATGCTCTATCCTGTTGGGGTAATGATGAGTTTGGTCAAAGTTCTCCACCGAGTGGACTATTTAAACAAGTAGTTACGGGTTGGGGACATAGTTGTGGCATATTGACCAGTGGCAGTGTTCGATGTTGGGGATTGTCTGATGGCACAATTGGAGATTATGGGCAAGTGAGTAACACTCCATCTGGTAGTTTTGTACAGTTAGATGCTGGTGACAGTCATAATTGTGGTGTTTTGACCAGTGGAAATGTTCGATGTTGGGGGTGGGAGATTTCCATGTATGGACAGAGTAGGCCACCAAACGACAAGTTCCTGCAGGTTTCTACAGGTTCGTTACATAGCTGTGGTATTCTAGAGACAGGATTCGTAGAGTGTTGGGGCATCAACCTGACTCCCAGTGAAGACCATGGAAACAGAGATTATGGACAAGTTAAAGATACACCCAATACGCAATTGATTCAGATATCTTCTGGAGACCAACATAATTGTGGATTAAATAATGATCGCAAATTGATCTGTTGGGGTGATGATGAGTTTGGTCAAAGTTCCCCACCAAGTGGCGTATTTTTGCAAGTTTCGTCTGGCTCCAGTCATAGTTGTGCGATTGAGAATACCGGTTTGATACAATGTTGGGGTGATGTATCAAGCCCACCGAATGATGTGACCGTTTTCTAAGTAGAATCGATATTTCAGAAGAACTTGGTTCGGTTTTCTTAGCCATTGAAGGTGGCTGTATTAAAAGAGACCCTTAGTTTGTGTAGATATTCCTGTATTATCGTTGTCTTGAGTCTTTGAAATCTTTTACACTGTACCCATACACCATCCCATCTTAGGAGTCCTTTAGATGCTACCAATCCTGCTCATCCTCACCGGCTGTATCACCGTTGAACCACCCGAAAATCCACTGGCCATCGATGATGACGGCGATGGCTACACTGAGTTTGAGGGCGATTGTGATGACTTTGACTCGAATACCTTTCCCGGATCGGTGAATGAAGCTACGTCCAATGAGTGTATGAAGGACTCGGATGGAGACGGGTTTGGCGATGTATATATCTCTGGATATTTTGACGCTGGGACAGATTGTGATGATTCTAATCCACTAGCATTTCCTGGAGCAGCAGAGAATGAGTCGGACAGTGAATGTTTGACCGACAATGATGAAGACGGTTGGAGTGCCGAAGTCGGTGATTGTAATGATGAGAATGTGCTTATGCCCACTCAAGATCAGGACTGTGATGGTGTAGTTACTGCCGATGATTGTGACGACAATAACGTGAACTTGTTGGCGCAAGCAGATGATCAAGATTGTGATGGATATAACGATTCAGCTGTCGGAGGTGCTGATTGTGACGACAGCGATCCAAGTTCGACACTTGTCTCTGAAGATGCAGATTGCGACCGGGTTCTGACGGAACATGACTGCGATGACAGTGATCCAACAGATTTTCCAATCGCTGAAGATGCGGATTGCGATGGGTTTCTCACAGAAGATGACTGTGATGACCATAATCCACAAAGCAATGAAACCATCCATGACCTAGATTGCGACGGCGTGCCAACAGAACAGGACTGTGATGATAACGATCCCCTCTATAATCCAGATGCTAATTTAGGCTGTGATGGACTGGATTATAATTGTGATGGAAAGGTAGACAATGATCTGGATGAAGATGGTTTTGCATCTATCGCATGTGGTGGAAGTGACTGCAATGATTCAGATACAACAATCTTTTTAGGAACCGATGAGATTTGGTACGATGGAATCGATCAAAATTGCGATCTCAAAGATGATTATGATCAAGATGAAGATGGCTATGTTGCTGATGCCTACGCTTCCGTTTCAGATCTACAAAGTGGAGATTGTGATGATGAGAATGCTGATGTTCTACCTGATCCAGCTGGCGGTTGTGCCTATGGTCAAACCTGTATTGACATCCACAATAGTTACTCCGATTTTGCATCCGGAAGTTATGAAATAGATCCAGATGGTTGGGGAACAGGTCTTCCTCCCTTCCTTGTCTATTGTGATATGGATCCGAATGATCCAGGCTGGACTGAAATTCCATATGCCGAAGATCTTCCAATTACAGACTTCACTGGTGGGGATGGATGGAGATGGGTGACCAATGATTTCACATTCGCGCTTAGTGATGATCAGATCACTGCCATTCAAGTTCTATCCTCAGAAGGAAAGCAGGACTATGTTGGCTTGTGCAATGGTGTTATCCACTATCAATACCATAGCAACAGTGGTTTTGGAAATGCATTTGGTTTTGCATTTTTTGATGGAACAACGACACCCTTTGGACAAGCAAGTTATAGTCCCTACGACATAAATGTTGATTTGTATCCAGATGGTGACGGATGCTATTTTAATGGAGGTGAAAACAACTCTTTGGATCAAGCGACAATATTTGCTATTCACTCCCCGTTGGTTCCCATTCGAAATGTATATAGTCGAGATAGTGGAGATGCTGGAGAAACATTTTCTTCTCCTCTCACAGATAATTCTGCTTGGTTGAGGTGATTTTTTATATCAAAAAAATCTAAAGCATTCTCTGTGCTAGTATGGTAGCTACTGTCATGACAGAAATTTGAGGATTTCTACCTACATTTGAGGGAAGAGCAGAGGCATCCAT
>CALDQI010000624.1:0-8502 GCA_937911635.1 uncultured Pseudomonadota bacterium
CCGTCACTCACGGCGGACGTCACTCAGAAGATCGGCGCTCGCCGAGGCCTTTGCCTTCCCCATCTACAACGAGAAGTTTAATCTCGGTGTCATCCGGTGTAAAAACGACTTCACAGGATGTCTCTCCATCCGCGTCGGGTATCACATCTTCACAAACGTACTCCCCATTGATCTCCCAACTGGTTGTCAGTTCTTCTGATGAATGATTGGAATCGGATACCAACCCTCTCAACGTGATGACAAATCCCTCAAGAATTTCATCACCATCGTCGTGTGAAATGATATCGGCTGTGGGGGCTGGGTTCTGTACAGTCAAGCTTTTATCAGACTCACAAGCGACCAAATACAACAATCCAAACGGTACTAACGAACGCATCTTATCTCTCCAAACAAAGGTACTCTTGTCTAACCAAATACAAGGTATTCATCAATACTACATCACCAATCAAATCAGTGTACTATGTCTCACATTCACTCAACCAACGTACATAGCTACTCTAAAAACCAAAAAGTGCCCAAATGGACACCATACACCACTTCATAATCGATAGATAATCGCTACGAAAAGGAACGTGGACAACGAAATGCAAAAGAGTGTACTTTTGTACACGACTGCGTATTGAGGCCGTCCACGCTTCTTTTCTCCACGCTTCTTTTCGCAGATGAGAATCTATCGATTATCCGAGGAACTGTTGCAATTGCATCGCCAACGTCAAATTATCCGCCTTCAATGTACCGTTCATGAATGCGTTCATCGCAACCATTGGGTCTTCGAGCATCGCTTCGAAGGTTGCACTGTCTGTTTCTACAGTGCAATCTGCACTATCTGTGCCTTCATTCGATACACTGTTGCTGTCTTTCAGATCAAGGGTCCAAGTCCCTGCACCTTCGATGATGAATTGAAACACGTTACCGGCTTGAGATGTGAACTCACCGTTTCCAGCACGTTCATTGAGGCCATTGAAAAATTCTGCTGTCTTTGACATAATCGTCTCCTAGATTTGATAAAAACACCCCAAAATAGGATGGCAATGGAATGCGTGAGCGTTGTACTCACTCACAGATGTAATGCAGAAGAGAGTGAAAAGCCAATCTAGATTACTTTTCAGAACCGGTTCCCAACATATCTTTCAACAGGAGATTGTGAGCATCAATAACCGCCTGCATCTCGGCAACCAGCTTGTACTTCATCGATCGCAACGTTGTGAGTTCTGCTTGCAATTCTCGGCGCTCATCAGCAGTTTCCATCAGAATCTTCTGCGCTTCCAAACGGGCTTCACCAATGATCAAATCGGATTCTCGCCTAGACTTCCTCTCAAGGTCTTCGGTCAAACGACGGGCGAGGACGAGCGTATCTTTGATACTCGCTTCTTCACCTTTGAGCTCCATGATTTCAGTATCGCGACGCTTGATCACATCACGGAGGCGCTGATTTTCCTTCAGCAATTCGTCCAACGTTTCACGAACGTCTTCAAGGAAACCTTTAACTTCAATTTCATCCACGCCCCTTTTTGATGGGGTGAACTCTTTTTTGATGATATCTAGAGGGGTAACGCGCATGTTATTGAACCTGAACAGCGGGGGAAATTTGAACATCTGCAAGTGGATGCAAAGACAGTACATGCTTCTCTAACGCACTCACAGGGTCTGAGTCCACCTGTGCAGCCTGTAAAAGTGTCTCTAAATTATCTATGGACTCTACGGAAGAAATCACAATGATCTGAGAAGCATCGACACGATGGATGTATCGACCGTCACCGGTTGCCAATTGACCCTTTCCACTCGGAGTCCAACTAGATTCCGGATGTAAGATGCCGCCCTTCCATTTCACAACCGTGATGTGAGCTTTGTCAGATACATCGAATCGAACATCAACAAAATCAACATGCGAATCAAATTCTGACAACAGTGGATATTGTGCTTTTGGAGCTGCATCATCGAGAGCCCAGGCCAACGACGATAAAAATAGCAATGTGCTTGCCGCCGCAGATACCCACCATGATGTCATCTTCGGAGGGGGAGGCAATGGCAGTGGTAGTTCATCGATTCCATCGATTGATCCCCATGGCCTAGATCGAGCTGCATCCAAGGACCGAAGTGGCAGTGGACCCACCAAAACAGTGTCAAGCCACAACCCAGGGCCTGAAACCATAGCCCCGCGCAAGCAGTCACGTTCTGGAGTGCCTTGAGAGGCCAAATGAATTAGAACGGATTCTATTTCTTCAATTTGATCAGCATCCATAAGCCAAGCGTTGCCTTGTGCATCGATCGGTATTGCCAATTCGTGCAATGCGTTCTCAATTGTTGCAGCATGCTGACGAGAATCTGGATGCAACAATAGCGAGAGCATCTCTTTGCGCTCCACAAAGTGATTGTCCTCTGGGACCTCCAAATCATGTGGGGACAAGATGCCACCGCGAATCAGATAGTGAGCACGGCGAATTCGCGGACATTTTCTCGTAAACTTTTTACCGGCATCGGTACCGAGTATATCAAAATCCAATTCCATACCCGTTGCCAAGCAAGCAACATACGACAACGTTTGATCTACACGTTCATCACTCCAAGTTTCAATCCCAAGACCCTGTTTAATGCCGAGCGCACGCATGCGTTTACGAAACAGCTTACAAATACTCTCAACCGCTCGCAATGGTTTTCCAACTTTCCGAGCCGTGCGCTCAAGTGAAGATCCATCTGAATAATGGAGCCAAAAGACTTTATGACAGATTCTATCCATACTCTGAAGCAATACTTTCCGAGTCTCAGCCGTCAACGGATGATCCAAGTCAATCGTCAGATTGGGACGAACATAAGCACCCTTTCGATAGCGCTGAATGAAGTCCGCTGTATACACACCCGCGAGCACCTCTGCTTGATCAACCGATACATCTCCTTCCAAATGACTGAGCACGTGAATCCGCGCCGCAGACAAGACATTTGGGCGGACCTCGATCTTCGCCAAGTGGAGGTCCCAAGCCACACGAATGGTGACGGGTACCCACACATCGGGTCGGATGACGACATCGTTCATCATGGTTAAGCCAGAGTGCATAGGGCAATATCAAACTAAGGGTTGTCAAGGATGACGCGCACAATAAATTTATGACGTGTCAAGAGTTCATCAAATTGAATAACACAATTCTCGACAATTTGAGTTGAATTTTCAAAAAATATTATTGCGTTGAGTCCTCAGGGGCTGCGATTTCCAATCATCCATTCACCAAAGCGAGCACATATACTTCTTCCACCCCTACATTTAGGAGTTCAAGTGCACAAGACTCCGCAGTAGAACCAGTGGTCATAACGTCATCAACAATTACAATCCGTCGTGGAATCCCGTCCTTAGAAAAGTGTGGTCTCACCTCAAATCGTCCGGTCAATCGATTTCGTCGCTCAAGATGTGACCTTCCCGCTTGCTCATGTTGATCGATTCGAAACAATATTTCATACTGTGACACCTCTAGAAATTGTGCGACAGACCGTGCAAGAATCGTTGACTGATTGAAACCACGGTTTATCTTTCGACTGGCCGGCAATGGAACCGACACCACAGCATCGAACTCTGGTAAATCCAATGCGGCACCCGCTAAGATCTTCCCCAATCGTTCAAATATAGACCGCTGGCCCGCATATTTACCGCGGCGAATTACCGACCCAAGAACCGATCGATAAGGCGACATACACCAAACCTTTTTTACATACTCTGACTCGAACCTCACTGCTCGAATCGACAGAGGTATCTCCATCGAACACTCCACACAGAGTGGAAGTACATGGTTCGCCAGCTGTTCTTGACAGTGAACACAAGACACTCCAAAAGCCCCTTGTATGATCGGGATAATCCACTCGTGGGTATCCAGCCGTCCAATCTCTTTTATCCAAGTCCACATACCGAAGATCTGTACACTCTGTGAATCAATTCAAGTCAATGATCTGGTTGTCGCACAACTGTTGCCATTACGGCTGACCATTGCTCCGAACCAATCGAAATCCAGTAAACGGTCTTGATATATCGGCAGAAGCAGATCTTCGATTGCTGACTTCAAGACTGATCTCTTCTGATAGATACGATCCACCTTTGCCAACCTTTTGCCCGCCCGTTCTTTCCATCCAAGGGTCTCTTCCGCCCATCAAAGTCTCCGCGTAATCATCTTGACACCATTCATACATGTTTCCACTCATGTCATACAATCCCCATTGATTGGAAACATGTTGTTTGACAGGATGCGGATGACCGTTGCTGTTGTGTTCAAAGTATGCGACTCTATTCGGGCTATTGCTGCCGGAAAACTTCTGATTGGTCCCAGCCTTCGCGGCGTACTCCCACTCGGCTTCTGTTGGTAAACGGTACCCCTCACACGTGAGACTGATCAGCTTGCCCCGTCGATAACAAGGGTCCAATTGCTCCAATTTAGACAGCTGATTTGCAAACTCTATCGCTCCGTCCCAAGATACAGACTGAGGACATTGCAAACAAGGATCTTCAAGAGGCAACGACTTCACCTGACGCCACATTTGACGCGTCACTTCGGAAGAGAGCATGAGATAGTCAGTCGAGAGTACAACGTCCACTCCTGGAGAGACCCCCATCGAAAATGAGCCTCCAGAAATGTGTACCCATTCCCATCCCAACAAACCGGCACAATCCCACCGAACAGTTTGGCGATGCACTGTGGCTTCAACGTCATGAATCTCTATCGTCTCTTCATGACACCGATAACCACTCTGCTCAATCCGAATCGTATGACTGCCTACACTAACGGAGATGTCTTCGTTAACATCAATCAGTTCTTCATCTATGAATACTTGAGTCGCGTCGGATACATCCCCCAATTCGAGACGAAGTTCCACCAGTCCTGTGGTGTCTTCTACAGGCTGATCTGTAGAGGGTATCATTGTACTGGAACTGGATTTCTGAGACTGCACAAGATCATACAGCCCTGCACTCAGTCCCAGAAGAAATACCCATCCGAGGAAACGCATCCCTCTAACAGTCGTGGGTCCAATGGTCTCGCTATCCTCATCCGAAATCGATACCTCATCTGAAAGTTCATCCAACATCCAGTCAAATCCAGCGTGATCCAGTCGATGACACAGATTCACTGGACGATCTTCGAGCCATTCTAGCCAAGAAACATCTTCTCCTCTACCAGCCATCCTCTGTGCGTAGTGTTGTACTTTCCCACCTGAAACGACAGAATTGTACTCAATTGTGGACCGACGAACGACTCTCCACTGAAACAGTGTGGTCCTTCGAAGATCTGGATCTTCTTTCCAAACCAGCATCGGATTGAGTTGCAGCAGAACTTCCCGACTGGAATCAAGAACGTATACGCCTCGGGTCATCAGTCTAACACCACTCCAAAAGACCGACGTCACAGCAGATGGACTTTCCCCCATCAACACTGAAATCCAGCCTTCGACACCTGTTGGAATGGGTTCTTGTTCTTTAACCACAAACAACGTGTACTCTTGCAAAGCAAAACATCGCTTGATCAGTGTGACACACCCTTCAATAAAGATATCCATCTCGGATTGTTTCAGTCTGTTGTGAACATCACCATTTCTCAAGGTGACCATTTGCTGCAGATGCTCATGGGTTTTTTGGACGGTTCCCAACACCTCAACCTCGCTGTAAAACCAACGAATAAAGGGCTGACAAAAGGCCTCCGGCTGTGACTTTAAGCGTTTAAATATCGACGACACTTGTTGAATTGCCCGTCCACCATCTGTTTGTTGTGGGACGTCAGCCACATATTTATCCACTCGCTGAATAGGACCCATCGAACAATACTCTGCGACAGCTAAGGCGTTCACGTAGCCCATCAACATATCCATTACCATTCGCCACTCTCGCATTTGATCAGGCAAACGCACCACCTCCAATGCTCGGCCCATCGCTTGCGCTATCGGCATAGGCAAACGTCTTTTCAAATCCTCTAATGTTGAAGCATTCAGTGATGGCATTCAGTACTCGGGTGTTCAGTTGCTTGTAACATTGTACCAACTGAAATTTGCAAAGACAATACAAAGGTTTGACTCTACGTGTTATGATGCTATTACAATAGCCGTTGCGTTTTGGAGTGTACAATGTTGTTTTCACTGTTGATGGCCTGTTGGATGGATTCTTCGACTCTTCCAGCACTCAATATCAATGTCATCAATTTCACGAATGAATATTTAGAAGCTGATGTTGAAGTACGAATCTACGACAGTCCCCTACTGTGCCCAGACGGATTGCCAGCCTCTTTTTTCCTCGTGCTCCCGAAATCAGGTGACCCAGTACCGGTATCTGTAATCTTTCACAGTGGTGCAATGGCATACAGTGACTACGTCGAAGACCCTGCCACATTTCGTGCAAGTGGACGACTGCTCAGCGAATGGGGATCGTCGCGAGTCTGGGAAACACTAAATTTATCTCGCAAAACTCTAGATACAGCCGTAACCGATCTTGGGTATTTACCCACCGCACTGGCAAATGCTGGTGTTGCCCAGATCTATCCAACAAATTGCTGGGGAGACTTGTGGCACAATGGTGCAGAGATTCAAGTCAACGATGCCGAACAAGAAGGCTTCACGCGCCAAGGACTCGACATGGCGCAGTTCTCTGTGGACATCCTCAGCAGTGTCGAACTGGCCGAATCCACAGGATTTTCTGACGTACAAGACAAACTAGACCCTTCGAACATCAGCATGATCGGACTGGGAACTGGTGGTCAGGCAATCTATGAACTTCTCGCACAAGGGTATACCGCCGATGCTGTTGTTTTTGACAGCTCACCCGCTGACTTTACACCCTACTTGGATGGAGACTTTGCGTCGGAACAGGAAGCGTTGAACCGCATTTTTGGATCCCTCGACTTAACTGCCGCCAGTCTGAATCTCGAGACGCTACCCAATCAGTCTGGTTGGATCTGGTCCAATGGAGATTCTCAACATCCAATCGAAGCATTGGAACTTGGCGCTCAAAGTGTCGACACGCTAGATGGCTCTTGGGTTGAAGACCAAAATGCAGTTGGGCACGTCTTCAGCAATCAAGATTATACATTGGCTACTCGAGTCACTCAATATATTTTGACTGGAGACAGTACAGCCGCCGATCCCGTGGACACTGGCGTCGAATAATTATTTACCCCGTACAGCCAATCATTCATTCAGATTGTTCGTATATGGGACGTTGATATGATTGCCGTGATATGATTACCGGTTTCAAATCGGTTATTCACCACGTTGTTCGCTGTGTATTGTCTCCGCGACAGTTGCTCCAAGTCCATGGACTGCCCGTATGAATTTTGTACAATTTGAATTTCCCATCTTCTTCTTGTTGGTGTTCGCCCTTTTTTGGACACTGAAAAGACGCTCTTGGCAAAATATTTTGCTGGTCGGATGCTCGGCTATTTTTTACGGCTGGGTACATCCTTGGTTCTTGTTCCTTCTCTATGGGTCTGCCATCCTAGATTTCAACATGGGCAAGCGGATGATCGACGATGCGGAGAATAAAAAGCGATATCTCTGGATCTCGATGATTGGAAATGTTGGGATGCTGGGCTATTTCAAATATTGCAATTTCTTCATCGACAACTTCAATGCCATTTTCAGCACAATGGGACTCGGAGCATCCCTCCAAAATCTCAACATATTTCTGCCGGTTGGAATCTCCTTCTACACCTTTCAGACAATGTCCTACACCATAGACATTTATAAAGGTGAACTGAAACCCCGAAACAACTTCATCGACTATTTGGCATTCATATCCTTCTTTCCACAGTTGGTTGCGGGTCCGGTTGAACGCGCCGCGACTCTCTTGCCACAGATGGAAACCGACAAGGTGTTTAAGTGGAGTCAGTTTCGTTCTGGAATGCAACTCGCTCTCTGGGGCGCCTTTAAGAAGGTTTGGGTGGCCGATATGGTTGCCATGTACGTCGATCGGATTTTCCTGTTGGAAGAGCCATCAGCCGCAATGATTTGGGCTGCGACGCTTGGTTTTACCGTACAAATTTTAGCTGACTTCTCAGGATACACCGATATCGCTCGCGGTACTGCTCGAATGCTCGGTTTTGAACTGATGCTGAACTTTGATCACCCCTATCTAGCCAAAAACCCTTCGGAATTTTGGCGACGATGGCACATCTCCTTCTCTACGTGGATTCGAGACTATCTCTACATTCCACTGGGAGGATCTCGAGGTGGTGAATCCACTCGGTTGAAGGCCTCTTATGGAGCGATGTTAATATCCGGTCTGTGGCACGGAGCGTCGTGGTCTTTTGTGCTGTGGGGTGCTTATCACGCAACACTTCTTGCTGGATACAGGCACATCGGAAAATGGATCCCAAGGGAGATTCGAAAGGCCAGCTGGATGGCTCCCTTCTCCGTCTCGCTGATGTTTGCGTTTACCGTTGCCGGTTGGATGATCTTTCGAGAAACCAGTATTGAACGAATTGGGTACTACCTGACGTTGCCTTTGTTTGAAGGCACACCAGAACAATGGCTCGCAGCCAGCCT
>CALDQI010000625.1:0-9168 GCA_937911635.1 uncultured Pseudomonadota bacterium
AATGAATATATCTTGAAGACTTTTTGAATGGAATACCAAATAAACTCAAAGAAGATAGAAATCATTTTCATCAAGGTTTTCATACTAAAAATTACGATGATTAAAGGCAGAGTAATACCCTTGGCAAGTATACCAAGATTATGCACAAAGAGATATACTACTCTACCTTATCATCATTTGTCCCAACTAGGTGGGACTATAGGAGGTTACAGTATTAAAACGATTTATAATTGCGAGACACTTGTGATGATGGTCACATACTATATTAGTTATTGTAACACAAATACTATAGGATTAACTTATGCTAATGGATAAAGTCAATAAAGGTGGTAGACCTCCAAGAGAACCTTCAAGCGTGCGTAGTATACGTTTGCCAGTTCGTATTTGGAATAAGGTTTACAAGGCATCTAAGGAATTTCGTTCAGTCAATGAATACTTCCTTTCATTAGTGGAGAGTGATTTGATTAAAAAGAAAGACCTGAAAAAGTCTGAAAGACGAAGTCCAGTAACCTCTAAAGAAGGGAGTCAATAATGGCTACATTAAGGAACTTTAGAGGCAAATGGTATGCAAGGGTTCAATGGTATGTAAATGAAGTGCCATTGAAGAGTTTCGTACAAAACTGCGGGCACCTTGGTTCTGGAGGGACAATGGTCCGAGATGGCGTCAGTTGTCATGGGTATGCTAAATACATCGTAGATGCGCTGTTCCCATATATGGTTCCGTGGCCACGGCAAGATACAGATACATTTGCTTGTAGCCGATTGTTCACCCTCGATCTTGGAGTCCAATTTAAAGGTGTGTTCATTAAACCCTCTGACGACAAAGTGATTGATATTCATTCGGAAACTGTTCAGTGGAAAGGGTGGCACATATTAAAAGACCAACGTGGAGCAAACGAGGCTTGGGAGTTTATGGAGTTACTGGACAAGTAATTCAACTCTTGATTGACCTCGAAAACAACGGACGTTGTCTGACGGTCAGGCTACCAAAAGGTATGTGGTCATGACCCCCTTTCCTTTGATGTCTATATTGCCTCTCTTCTCGAAGTCGAATTCTACATCCATTATCTTCGCCACGTATTCAGTGACTTGAACTCGACCAGGGATGCCGGTTGATTCCATACGTGAAGCCACATTGACGGTATTGCCCCAAACGTCGTACGAGAATTTTTTTTGTCCAATAACGCCTGCAGTCAAAGGACCTGTTGCGATACCGATTCTGAGTTGCAACGAACAATCTTGTTCTGCGTTGTACTTGTCCATTACCTCGAGCATTTCCATCGACATTCTAAGTAGGTTGGAGAGGTGGTCTTCACTCGCTATTGGAATCCCACCGGCGATCATATACGCATCTCCAATGGTTTTAATCTTTTCCAATTCGTATTTGTCTACAATTGTGTCGAACCGTGAAAAGATGTCATTTAAGAACCGTACGGTTTCTTTTGCCGATATTGAAGAGGCTAGGGTGGTGAAACCAACCAAGTCGGCAAACAAAATGGAGGCGTCGTCATAGTCATCCGCAATGGTACCTTGTTGATTCTTGAGGCGAAACGCAACGGAGTCTGGAAGTATATTCAACAACAGATTCTCAGACCGTTTGTACTCCTGTTTGAGGGCTTCTTCAACCAGATCACGTTGGTCCAACGCATCTTCACGAAGAAACTCAAAGGAAGCCGTGGAGCCCAGTATTGCTCCTAATAAACCGACTGATCCTGTAGCCAAAATCAAAAAATGCTGTTTGGGAGTCAGTGTCGTTTTGAACTCCATAAGATTGAAGATGTCCAGTCCATATAGGCCAAGGATTGAAAGACTCGTGATGCTACTCCAAATGATACCATGTTGGATGCCGCCAACCAGGACCGATACAATCGGAATTGCCGTGAACCACATCATGTTGGGTGCATCGACACCACCCCAAAAGAGACACAGGAAGAGGTGACATTGAAAATAATTGCCTGCCAAGATGTGGGCCAGTTTACCGACCTGAACACCTTTTCGTGCGAGAAACGGTATGCACATAAAGATGACCCAAGACCACAGAACTACGAAACCGACCCTTGGCTGTTTTATGAGAAAGAACAGCACCATAAAAGGAAATCCAGAATTCCCAACAAATAGTGATATTAGGATGATGGCTTGCAACTTGAAACCATCAGGAGAATTTTTCTCGATAGCCGGTGGTAAGAATTTGTCGAGCAGAGTGTTGAACATGTCCATCTCTAAGGGTATTTTGTCATCAATTACAGTATATTGAGGATTCAATTCCAAGTTAACACGTGTCAGCGTTCGATCACTCTGAACTATATTCAGTATTCTGATGGGGGCTCAAGGGTAGATGTCGGTTAACCAGACGAGTTTTTCTTTGGAACTTTGAGCTGATAGTTGACCCTTGCAATGTGTTCTACTCGGTCATTGCGAAGAAAGTCTCTTTGATACAGGTAATCTATGGAAAGGGACATCTTCTTAGGTAAATCTACTTCTACCCCTGTCCCAAGTCGAAATTTACTGCTGTCGATGGGAATGGCACGTATGTCACTGAAGGTTTCAGCAAAAATAATGGGCTCAAAAGACGACTCGGTATCGATTGTGAGGGAGAATTTGTTCCGAAGTCGATTGGTGTAGTCATACTCATCTTCCTCGTGCTTTTCTTGATAGCGCAATCGGTATCCAATTTTGACTGGTCCAAACTTCTTCCCAGTGGACAACTGAATATGATAGCGATGCGCCGGTTCAAAGTCATCATTCTTGGTTCTTTCATAGATGTATCGGTACCCAATCTTTACAGAGAGAGGTTTGATCGGCTTGTAGCGAAGTTCAAACTCTGGCATGATGCTCTCTACTTGGGAGACATTGTCTGTGAATCGTAGATGTTGTGTATACTCGACACGCCAGTCTTTAATCACCTTCTTTCGGATATTGGTACTCATCCAGAGTTGAGTATCTGTTTCTGCGAAGGCTAATTGAGACAACAATAGCAGCATCATGATTCTTCTCGATAGATAACGGTGATGTCCGCTGTTTCACGTAGGAGATCGATATTGTTGATTCGATATCTAAGAATTGACTTTCCCGTTCGTTTACTCAGGTATTCAATTAGAGTTTCCTTTGGAGCACTGAGATGTTCAAGATTGTCATAGATGATATTCATACTCGAAAATCGATGCAGCTGTAGTCGACTCTCCAATATTCCGGGTAATCCAGCAATTACGGTGTTTACGATGAGCAACTCACCCAGGCTCACCTGATTGTTGGCGACGGCATTGAATATTCCTATCCCAATGACGATAAACAGATAGGTAAGGTCATGTATTCGGATGGGCTCAGTACGATACCGTAAGATACCAAAAACGGCGAATAACCCCAGTGCAAATCCAAGTTCAATAGGTACTTGTCGCAACGAAAAGCACAGGGTGAATGTGATCACGTTGAACATGATGTAAGTGAACAGGTATTCGTTGCGACCGTAACGCTTCATGTAGACTGCAAATGTCACAATACAGGCGAATATTAAGTCTAAGCTCAGGCGAAGTATGAACCGAATGCTTCCATCCGTATCCAGGATGGATTCGTGTAAATCAAAGAGTTCTGTCATGAAGTACGTTCCTCAAAAGTCGAAACTTGGTTCTATAGAGAGTGTTTTTATTGGTGTTGAATAAGTGATATCCACCGATGCAGTATTTGCTGATGGATAGTGGATATGCTCGGATGCTTCTTAACAATGACGGAACCGTTGAACCTCTTGAAAGGGGGCGTCTCTTTCTCTCTACAATGATGCAATTATCGAGTGAAAAGTTATCGTCTTGAGTACCAAATCCTATATTGAAATCGATGGTCAATCTTTCTTCAAGTGCACTGTGCAAAAGCGTGATGCGATGAAAGGTATTGGAGAGACTGCGGGATAAGGATTCACCATTGATGGGGAGAGTGTTGAAAAAAGAAAGATGCTCAGAGAGTGAACGGGTATCATATGGAACTTCAAGGCTTGTCTTTATGGTGAGGTCCGCTGCGTTCTTCTTCTTGCATTCAAGCACACATAAATTTCGACCTGGGTATCGACGCAGTCTTACTTTGTATCGTGGACGTTTGCCTCGAAGATGATTGGTAAAGAAGGTATGCTCTTTGGTGTCGAAGTACTGTGTTTGATATTCAGCAACATGGTGAGTGGAGGTTGGTACAATCTGAAATTCATCTTTCAGACTCTCAAGCAATGCAGTCATCTTATAAATGGGTAGGATGTATTTCTGATCCAATCGCTTTTGCAGGCTTCGATTTACCAGTAGTTCCATATCTGCGTGCGCAAATGTAGAGGTTAATGCTCCCAATGTATGTATTGGAATTATCATTCAGTAACCTCAAGCCAATTGTAAATGTTGGTCGAGAGGTGTCCCTTTATAGTCCCTCCATCTGTCGCATCATATTCATCGAATTGAATGGTTCCGGAGTGAATCATTGCAGCTTGTATCGCCTCATAGTTGAGGGAGGCATCGGTATATAAAACGTTTGCCCACGTACTTCGTGAATCGATTTCGATTTCCTCACCGGATTCTGCTTCTTCTCGGATATAGTCAACATAGGGAAAGATGTACGCAGGGTACATCCCTCCAATCTGTCCAAACAACAAAAGAACATCTCTTTCTGGTCCGGCATCTGATTGACCGGCAGTGGAACCGATCTGATTGAATTCAATCAGATCTCCATCCCAAATCATCTCCATATCGACTGAACCTACACTGGTGGGGTCTTCTTCTGCCAGTGTGTCCCATGTTGTCTCGAATGAAGCCTCGATTGATCCGACCTCTTGAATGCAATAAGGAGGAGTGGGTTCTCCATACTCTGGGTCTGGTGCATCGTTTATATACGTTCGGCGCTCTTCGACGAAGACTCGGATGTTGTCGATGTATTCTGTTCGCTCTCCCAGTACAGTCTCAGTGCTTAAAAGGGCTTCGATACGATCGATTTCGTCTAGGATACTGTCCTCATTCCAGATACTATTCATCAGAGATTGCACTCTGTCGTGCACTTGTTCTGTCAGGTTTTCATCGGACAAGATTGCATTGGCGATGGCGCTATTTGAGACTAGATAGGGCTCTCTCTCTTCCATCAGACCTGGATCAAGAACATCGTCCAATCCCCATGGTAGAAAGGTAAATTTGTCTGTAGAGCGACTGTGGTACACATAGTAGTTGTTTCGATTGGCAGCATAGCCATCCCAATGACCCAATATGCTCTCCATGGCCCAGAATGTTAAGAATGCATCGAGATCTAAGTGTTCATTCAAAACAGAATCAATGTCAGTGGAACTTTCCAAAGCATCTTTGAGGGATACAATCGGAGCAAGATTGGTGTCGGTGTCATCGTTCTTGGGTTCAAAGGTTTGATAGATAATGGGACCGAAATCACTGACCGTACCTTCGTATAAATCCCCATCATCTTCATCAAAATGGGTTCGAAGAAAGGTTCGCTTGATTGGTTCTACATGCACATAGATGCCGAGGTCTTCACCGTTGACATAGACATGAGCAAAGTTGCATTGCGGACTTGGGTAACCGGCATCTGTAAACAGTTGATATCCTAGGCATTGCCTAATGAGTGAGGGGTCTTGAACCGAATTGTTTAGCGTAATGTTGTCGACACCATACAGTTCTTGCCCCTCGACATATTCATCAACGTTGATTTTAAGGGAGGGTTTGTCGGTATTTTGAGAGCCAATGAATCCCTTTTTTAGTATGCCCACATTTTGATGTGACTCATCATCTATGGTGACTTCGGCACTGTAGTAACTGTAGGGTGAGTAAAAGGGTTCACTCATACAATCACCAGTAAATTCTGTAAAGAATGAACGGGTTTGATTGCGCAGAGAGTTCCAGTCTTCATCGGCTATCGTGATGTCCACCCTGATGATACTATTGGGGTCGAAATTACCGATATCTGGTTGTTCCTTAAACCGATTGCATCCCAGTAAAACGAGTATAGGAAACATGGAAGCCTCTAGTGAGTGTGGTGTTTTCGGCGCTGGATACAAAGCAATAGTGGACCCATAAGCCATAGATGTTGATGAGGGTGTGATGTGTACGCACAGGAATGACTCGCTGCAGTTACCAAGTCGCCGATATCGTTCATTCCAGTAGTATCTTCTTCACCATAACATTCCATGGGACCCGGTATCCCCTCGACACCACCCGATTGTATATAAGATTCAATGGTGTCATGTCTACCATCGATCCAACTTTTGAAATCTGTAATGAGGTCCAAGTACACTTCAGATTCCGGTTCCACAGTGGTCACAAGACTCACATACTGGTCGATGATGTTGTGAAGGTCATCTTCATTCCAATACACGGTAATGAGTCTCTCTAGTTCCATTAGATATTGAGTCATTAACTCAGGGTGCTGAGAGAGTCGTCTACTGATGGCACCGTTTACGTAAAAGATGTCGGTCTCTAGGAAGCCTTCCTCTTCGATATTGACCAAATCCATACTTTGCAAAGCGTCATCTGGTCCCCATGGAATGAATATTGCCTTGTCATTTTGGTCAGGGTCAAAATACACAAATGCATTGTTGCTGCCTTGGCTGTAGCCATCGGAATGGGATGTTACTGTTTCCAAAGCCCAAAATCGGATGAAAGCATCGATGTCGAGAACCGCTCCTAGTTCATCTTCTAAATCTTCATTGTCACTTAGCAACGCCTCAGCAACTCCGATCAATAAATCCTCGTTCAGTTGTGTTGCCTCTGTCTTTGGCTCCCATCTACCGATTCCATCTTGCAGATGCTCCAGTGAAAAATCGACAATCGTAATCTCGTAGAGAGAACCGTCTGCATTCCCGAATTCTCTTTCCAAGAAGGCCTCTTTAACATCTTCCACATGGGTGTACGCCCCGAGTGAAACACCATTCATCATTACGTTGGCTAAATTGCATCGCGGAGCGGGATATCCGTTCTCTCTAAATATTTGGTAAGTCAGGCAAGTATGTATCCGAGTTGGGTCTGTAAGATTGTTATTGAGGGTGACCTTTTCGTAGCCATCGACAAGCTGTCCTTCGATGTATTTGTCTGCCTTTATTTTCAGAGATGGTCGATCTTTAGACCGTGTCATGACCGACCCTACGAAGCCTTTTTTGCGTATACCGACATCGACAAGAGAGAGGGAGCCCACTTGAAGTTCAGCAGGGTAATAGGTGAAGGGGTCTGGAAATGGTTCTGTGCACGAGGTCATGATGTGTCCTATGGCACCCTGCAACTGTTCTGAACCGGCTCCACCAAAACGATTTTGTTTACTGAGTTGTCGAAAGGCTCTCCAGTGCATGTCGACTTGAACACACAATAGGTCTTCAGATTCAAAAGATAGGGTGGAATCAACCAATGTGCAGGTTTCATATTCTTGTGCAGAGTCACAGGCGAGACAAAACAGTAGCAGAAGGTTAAAACGCATAGCCTATCCCTGTGTGTATACTTGGTATAGTGGATAGACCAGGTGGTGGATGAGAGTCTTGGAATGCGGCTGCCGAACTCGAATAAAGTCCATTTTTCGTTGTGTATAGTCCAAACCCTAAGTCCAATACAAAGTGCTCCCAAACAAAACTTCTACCCAATTCAGTTCCAACCCCATAGACTGCCCACTTTGCAAGAGGATAACGAGACGCTGACAGGGATGTGACTCCGATAATCCCGTATGTAGATAGACTCCAACCCTCGAACCCAGAGTTTTGTAGAGATAGTCGAGGACCAAGTTTACAACCAATATGTGTTGATTTCGTAATTAGGTTGCTCTGTGTGTAATCCAATTGAGCCATTAGACCCCATCTGTCTGTGTAGATTTGGTATCCTCGTAGGTTGGCATCCCAGACTCTAAATTTCATAAAGTCTTCCAGTTCCGTCAACGAAACAATCCCATCACCGAATAGAGATAGCGACGGCAAGAGAGGGTTCACTAGAAGAATAGACTGAGTATCTTCACTTGCATGAGTTAGAGAAAGCAATGTATACATCATTGTGAACACTGTATTCATCTCCATACCGTAGTAGTTGAAACCTTGATGTACAGTATATGCTTTATCGAGCCGATTTGTTTCGTTGCCTCGGAATTACTTTGTATTTTATGCCAGCTGTATGGTAAAATATATCTTATTCATAATCTAGATGTAATTTGTTGGAGATATCATGAGACTTGTATTGTTGTCATTACTGATTTTATTTGCCTGTACAGAGAAGGTAGAAGAGGGGGCTGTTTTAACAGAAGAGTCATCGGAAAGTTTCACCGACGAAGACCGAGACCAAGACCGAGAAGACGGAGAAGATAGAGAAGACGGAGAAGATGGAGAAGATGAAGGTGATGGTCGGTGTGAAGAATATGCTCAACAAGTATTCAACGAGTGTATCGAATCTGGTGGCACTGCTGAGGATTGTGAAGAACGATCAAACGCCGCTTTTGAAGAGTGTATGAACTCTCAAGAGGATGGTACTGAAAGTGAACGGTGTACAGAATATGCTGAAATGGTCTACGAGGAATGTATAAATGGTGGTGGTACCGAGGAAGAATGCAGCGAGGAGGCCGGACAGGCTTACGAAGAGTGCCTTGAAGATATCAGAGAAGAAGATAATGATGAGAATACCGAAGATGCTCGAGAGGCCCGCTGCAGGAATTATGCAGAACAGGTGCAGTCTGATTGTATCGACAATGGTGGTACAACCAATGAGTGTCGCCAAGAGTATGCAGATGCCTATGATGAATGTATGAATGAGTAGACGTGTGTACTATGATTGTGAGTAGTCTGAGCACACATCTTTTTTAAGGGTACAATTATGCTTCTCTACACATTATTTTCTTTGATGGTCACCGCTGCTCCCCCACAATCCTTTGCCCATTTGAAAAAGGTGGATATCGGAGGAGAGGCGACTCTTTACGTTGACCCCTCAGTTAAATGTACACCGGTTGATACCAGCCAACAAGGAAATGATACAGGGTACGACGGTCCACCTGCATATGACGTATGTACGTTGGATTTAGGACAAGATAAAGTCAATGTAACGTATACCAGTGGTCCAAGTGCAGATCCATATTTTGAAGTGTACGTACTTCCAAAGAAGGGAGCGAAAAAGGAAGCACGTAAAATATTGGCTGTTGGGGCGACAACCTTGTATCTACCAAAAGGGAAGAATGCTTACGCAG
>CALDQI010000626.1:0-2309 GCA_937911635.1 uncultured Pseudomonadota bacterium
ATTGCGTTCTACCCTTCCAAAATTGTACAGCCAAGACTTACTCAACAATCTCTTCTTTCATCCATACACGAAGATTGATTACATCATTGAGGCGCTTCAGGTTTCCAGACCCACTGCCAGTAAGTACTTACAACAGCTTGTCGAGCACGGATTCTTACGAGAAGAACGGATGGGGGTCTCTAAGTTCTTTGTGAATCATCAACTGATGGCTTTGTTGGAAAATGTTGAACGGGGCTGAAGTGCAACTGAAGAGACCCCACCGAGAGATGGATGAGGCTTTTTGTGTTTGGTTTTACATACGACCAGTGAACCTTGTTGGGTCGTTAAATGTTACCGTACTTCGCAAATGCGACGAAATACCCCACCACCGCTTGCACCAACGTTGCAAGAATCGTTCAACCATCCTCCCCCATCGCGTTGATGAGGTCTCTTCGGGAAATGAACATGATGGTCTCCGGTCCTGATTGCTTTGGGTAGTATAGACTGGGTGGAACTACTCTAAATGCTTGACTTTACGCACGACAACTTATGCGGTTACTTGCCACACAAGGATGGCTAAAGAACTGATTCGAGTGGGCCTCAGAGCATTTCGAAATGAAGGCAATTCGGCAAGTGTTTAGGTTATGGGTGTCTTACAAGACGAAATCCATATCCATAATATCTAGTTGAAGACACATCGTTAATCTGATGCGAAGAACTTATGCCATTACCGTCAGAGTTCCAATCACCTCCTCGTAATACATAACCAGAGCCCAAACTACAATAAGGATCCATTATCGAAGCCGGATAATTACAACTATCTCGATCTGCCATCCATTCCCAAAGGTTTCCATGCATGTCGTAGATTCCAAATCCATTACTTTCACGGGTTGCAACCTCTTTACTTCCATTCGGATACGAAGAATTATACAAAAGGTTGTTTCCACAGAACCATGCTATATCTCCGAGTATTGTTCCATCGCTGAGTGTCCAATTCTCTGAGCATCCACTTGAAGACTCAAAGCCCGAAGGGATATTTCCACCTCCGTTTTGTGTCCAGAATGTAGTAGTTGCACTGGCACGTGCAGCATATTCCCACTCCCCTTCTGTTGGTAACACATAACCACTGCACTGATAGGGATTAACAACCTCTGTACAGGTCACACTCGCGCTTCCTGAACCGGAGCAAGTATAACATTCCTGCAGACTTGATCCATATAAATTGTTGTGACTCTGAGTAACTAAATTCGCATAGTCTGCAGCCATATGCCAGTTGACATAATAAGCCGGATAATCATTCCCAACACCATAGGTTGTAGAATACGTCGTCGGGTTATAGGGCATTAGGGCCGTGTACATTCCCTGAGTCACCTCAGTGGTCATCATATAAAAGTCATTGGCAATGTTATATCGTCCCAGCGGGTCAGTTCCACTCGGAATCACAACCATATCGATACTCTGGCCACCTCCCAAGTCCAACTCTATCAAACCGTCACAGTCTAGATCATCGACTGTCGGGACAGACGCATCGTTATCGTCACAATCTTCCCAAGCGGCAACTCCATCTCCGTCGAGGTCTTCTTCGGGGCAGGAGTTAACCCATGTGGCTCCGTTGATTGTGCCATCGCGACCATTTCCACTTCTATCCAGCGTATTGATGCCATTGCCCTCAGATACTGACCAGTACCCCTGTAAATCTGAAGTGATTGTACTTGGATCTGATCCAAAAACATCAGATGCCTCTGTAGAGTTAAGTGCTCTGTTCCAAATTGCTACATCGTGCAATACTCCATCCAGTAGATCGATATATTGATGACCGGCTCTACGATACGCCCCTAAGGTATAAAGGTCTGTTTCATATGACCCTCCATTGTAATCTACATTACTAGAAGGAAAGGAAGAATGTGACGAGTCGAGCACACCATCAATATAGATATCAACTAGATTATGATCACGTCCAACCAGTATATGAGTCCATTTGTTCAACGGTAAAGTTACCGAGCTGTAAACTGATGAAGCTGTCTGTGTTAATCCGACCCCTACATAAACTTCAAGTAAACCTGTTGATCTAACTCGCAAAGCGTATCCGGAGTTATAAGAAGGAACACTGGAAAGTGTTGCCTCACCATCGAAAATTGCGTTTGAATCTTTATGAGAATGTAAGAATACCCACCCTGAAATAGTGAACTCATTTGTTATTGAAAAGACGTTTTGTCCCGATGGAAGAGAGGTGTAATCATTTACCCCATCAAACTCCAAACTAGAACACCCATTCTCCACCGTCACAGAATCACTCAACGCAGAGCCATAATCCGTACCGTCATACGGAG
>CALDQI010000627.1:0-7525 GCA_937911635.1 uncultured Pseudomonadota bacterium
CATTGAGGGCAACATTGGCTACCAATCCACCGGCCATAACCAGTGGAGCAGATCCAAATTGCAACCTAGCCCACCTCAATACCCCGAGCATTTCAGTTTCGATGCCTTCTTGTAGCCATGCAGCGATATCTTCTGGAGAATGATCATCCAATTGTGTAAGCCAATCGTAGAGTGGAAATCGAGTGTTGATTCGTCGATGCGGAAAAGGACCTTCAAATGGAAATGGGAGCGAGATATTGCTCGCAGAACCTCTTGCAGATAACCCAGTCACTTTTCCTTCATGACGAAATGGTTTGTATCCAAGATAGCCCGTGACAGAGGCGTATAACAGTCCAATGGAATGGGGATATGGCAGATCAAAACATTTTGATACACTGTTGCCAGATCCGAGCCACATACTGAGGGCAACGCCATCACCCAATCCATCTGCAACGATGACCAACGATTCATCGTACCCACTAGTAAAATGAGCAGAGGCAGCATGACAGTGATGGTGTTCATAGATTGATATCGGTGGGACATCTGTTCGAAACAATTGTTTCATCTGTGTTTTGATTGAAAAGGCCAATCCTTTTCTCATTAGTTTCCAAGAGATATTTGGTGTGGGTTTCATTTTCGGGAACGGACTTCGGAATTGAATCCAGTTGCTGAACCATTTGTTTGGCGCGTAAAATTGCCCTTCATCCAATCGCCACGTCTGTTGTATGGGTCTTAGAATTCTGAGAACTGGATTTGGATTGATCAGACCTGCTATGGCAATCCGATCGATATCGGACCATGCAATACCAGTATAATCGAGAATCCAGTGGATGGATTGAACTGGAAAGCCGCCCTGTCCTTTTTTTCGAGACCATCTCTCTTCATCACAGGCCGCGATTATGACACCATTTTGAATGAGACAAGCCCCAGCATCATGTGTACCGTCAAATATGCCCAGCACCACACTCATCTTTTATACACTCTACAAATGGCATAACAATAGGGTACACGTAGCCAGGTGTTGTGAAGGGAGATGTCTGGTGGTGTAGGAAACAATCGTTGCAATTCGGTTGAACCTCGAACGTATTGCCCTCTATCAATCCAGTAAAAGAATCGTTCGATTTTAGATGCGTGAATCTCGTTGCATCCATCGAGTGTAATGAGCATTCCGCTTTGTTTGACCAGATCTAGACTCAACGTCAAGACCGTTCGTGCAGCAGGAGTGTCTAAATGATGTAGAAGTCCAAGTAGACTGACTACGCCCACCACTCGATCATTCAATAGGGTGTGCCAGTGTGAATCGTTCCAGTTCGAGCAGACAAATGTGGTATCTGATCGGTCTTTGTATTTGTCTTTTGCAAATTCAATGTATTCTATATTGCTGTCCACACCGATATAGGAGATGTTTAACGGAAGACGATCCAGCACCTCTGCCGTACCACACCCCAAGTCGAGCCAAATATCGGATGGGTTCCAATTCTCAATTGTGGCTGTGCAAGAATCTAAGAACCCATTCCAGACACGCTCTGAACCGACAATTCTCTGAATTCCGTTGTATACAAAGGCCTTTTCGCCAAATTTATCTAGGAGCTGCCGCCACATTTGAAAATCCAGTGCTGTACGAATGCTATTATTGAATAGTCCATTTTATCTGCGTACTCAACACGTGTTGATGGTGTTTGACTGAATGTAGATAGAAAGATGTGTGGTAAGTATTTGATTTGCCTGTTGTTTTTATTTGGTGAATCAATTGATGTTCAATAAACTGACGAACAGAGCGAATGTTCGTCAATTTTTTGACGGATCGTCGTAGCATGATTCTATATTCTCTAATTTTTCGATAAAGATAGATTGGCATGATTATTGCTCAAAGGCTGATGATTGTATCATTCAACCAATATTTGGAGCCTTTTATGTTGACTGTCCCGACCGACCCTAATTTTTTAGAAACGATGGTCCGTTTCGTTACCACGTTTGTCCCAGCTCTGACGATTCATCGAGTACACATCGGTGAGCGTACAGATGAGCTATTGTCTTTACAGATAGAGATGGGAGACGGTTCCATCATGTTTGTTGAGGCCCAATACTGGAATGATCGTATTGAATTGACTCTGGAGTATGGATGGCAGCGCGTGGATGTGTGGATGTATGCAAACTTTCCCACTCATGGAATCGGTACGCCTCCAAATATACCTTTCCCCAACGTTGATCAAGGAGCAGAATCACTCAGCTATCCAGAGAAGGAACTGAATCTAGAAATTGATTGCCTCAACCAGATTTCGGTGAATGGGGTCTGTTCGAAGCACATCGACGAAAATTTGTTTGAACTCCGGAGAGAGCCCGGACTCATTGACAGCCCGTTTGGTGATCTGTTGAGTCATCGTGATTTGTCTAGGGTGCAAAGAGAGGCTGTTTTTCGAAGCATTCATACAGATATGGTTGAAGAAATCGGTTTTGTCTTCGATGGAAACGTTTGCAAAGATGGCACCTTCAAACAGTGCCAGTTTCCAAAACCGCATTCTCGCTTCAAGCATTCGATTCTCGGGCCAAGCACTGTGAATGGCCAGTTTGAACAGTCGCTTTGATTCCCAGCTGGTTTTATTCAGTACCTCTTGAGAGAGCTTGGAGAGTTTCAATGCGGTCGCTTGATGTCTGCTTTCATCGAGTCTGTGTAAGTGACTCACGCGCCTGAGTAAGTCGGGTGCCTCGTCAAACATCGCGATGGAATTCTCCATTCCCTTAAACGAAACCGTTTTGATGGTGCGAATCAAAAAGAAGAGTGTGGGAAAATTGGGACCCAGTAGTCGATTGGCAGCTCTTCCTGTGATGTGCCGAATCAATCGATTCATGTGTTGCTGACGAAATCCACTTGGAGATAATGCTGTGATGTCTTGTTGGACACCGGGCAAATATTTGTTGTAAATTGCGTTCATTCCCGTTTGGAATGCCTCTACATGATCGACTTCTTCAAAGGATTCTCGTTCTTCAAGTTCGACGACCGATGGTAAGATGCTTCTATACTGACGCACAGCGTAGTTGTTGAGAACGATGATCTGCTTTTCACCCGCCGCAACAATTTCATAGTTGTACGCCCACTCTAGATGATTCCAAGCGAGTTTCTGGGCTTCACTGAATCGCTGATAGACCGGATGAGAGTATGGATCACCGATGTCAAAATCCCACGGCACCCAAGGTTTACTCCACAGTTCTTTCGTGTTGGGATCAAAGGCTCGCTGGGCTACAGAGTGCAGCGTGCCATGTTTGGCATATTGGTCTTGTGAATGCCGCACGTTCATCTTGGCGTAGCGATCCAGTTCAGCAAGGGCAGACTGTACGGTCATTAGACGGGTGCCTCATGCGACTTGGTGGACAAGAGTTCCATCTTCACAAGATTCAGCGCACCACTGGCTAGACGTTTGAACTCGGTTGGTGTTTTGAGGTTCATGACTTGCCGTGCGAGGAACTTTGGTCTGAAGTAGAACTTGCGGTGGGCAATCTTGAGTAGATCGAGGATTTCTGCTTTGGTGAGGTGCTCGGTCCAAGAAACAGGTACTTCGACACCACACAGTGGCTCTTCCATTAGCTGGTCCCAACAATCAGCAGGATAGAGGCCCTTTTGTGCCCCTTCATCAAAAGACTCGGTGTTGGGGTATGGAGAAAAGACAGCGAAAGCGGCATAGTCGGCGTCCAGTTTCAACATCTCGTCAATGTTTCGTATAGCGTCTGCCATCGTTTTTTCATGGGGTCCAGCGAGCATGATGTAAGCGACAGAACGTACGCCTTCTTCACGGCACCATTGGAACACGCGGTGAACATCATCGGTGTCACAGTGTTTACCCCAAGCATCGAGTCCTTCGTTGTTGGCAGATTCAACACCAAAGTGCACCTTGGTACAACCTGTTTCAGCACACCGTCGCAACTGTTCTCTTGTCGTGCCAGCAATGGTGGTTTTGTATCCCCAGTCGAATTTGAGACCTCGCCTTTCAATGGCGTCACAGAATTTGAGCACCCATTGAGAGTTGGGACTGAACAGATCGTCGACAAAGTGGACCTCTGTGATTCCAATGGAGATACAGTCTTCAATTTCATCCAAGATGTTGTCGATATTGCGAATCTTGTATTGTTTCTTGTACGTGAGGCAGAAGGGGCACGAGTGCGGGCATCCGCGCGAGGTAATTGCAGTCGTTGCTAAGGGGTTCCGAGTGCCTGGCGTGAAGTAATATTCGAATTCTACCCTGCGTCTATCTGGCCATATTTGCCAGTTGAGGTCGTTCTGTCGTTTCTGCTCTTTGTTCTTAACGACTTCACCGTCAGAATTTTTCCACCAAAGGCCTGGAATTCCAGAGAAGTCTTCTCCCTTGTCCATATGCTGAATGACATCCAAGAAAGCCTGCTCACCATCTCCAACAACGATGGCATCCACATTGTCCATAGCCATTGCGTATTCTGGAAACATCTCACAGTGTGGACCACCCAAAATGATAACGGCATTGGGGTTCAATTTACGAACAATGTTGGCGGTCATTTGGGTATCTGCAATGCTGTGGGTCAGACAGCTGATTCCCACCAAGTCTAAATTGTACCGCTTGAGTTTTTCTTCAAATTCTGGATAATCCTGATTCCCAACAACACCGTCTAAGATATCGACAAGGTACGAAGACATTTTCTCGATGTATGCTTGTAGATACATTAAACCGAGTGGAGGAAACAAATAAACACCCGCGCTTTGATCCGCAGCGATACCGGCCCATACACGAAGACGTTCTGGAGGATTGCACAATAGGATGTCTGATTTGCCTTTCATTGGTTCACTCTATACACGGTTCATTTTATACTAGAATATCAGGAAGGATTCGTTTGAGTTTGCGTTTCAAGGAGGCTCTACCCTTGTCGTTCTTTCCAATTTGTATCAAACTCGGAAGTCGTTTGCGAGAGGCATAAAATCGCGCATACCCAAGTCGTTGCCACATGCGTAGTTCAAATCGAGATAGTTTGTGTTCAAAGGGTTGTTTGGCGTAATAGTCATAGTCCGTCCAGTTTTCACTGAGTTGGTATCCATCTCGCTTCATATCGTTGTAGACACTGGTACCGGGAAGTGGCACGAAGAGGCTGTAAGACGCTTCTGTTGCTGGTAGGGAGGTAGCCAGTCGAATTGTCTTCAACATGTCCAAACGAGTTTCTGTTGGTGCACCGAGCATCAAAAATAGCAAGGTTTGGACGTCATACTTGTGCAGATTGTGGACCGTTTCCGATACCTCGACATCAGAGACTTCCTTGTTGTAGACGCCCTCTCGTATTTTTTCGGTGGCAGATTCAAGTCCAATACCGACTTTTCGGAGTCCCACTTCTTGCATGCGTTTGATCAAATATTCGGGAATGAGATTGGCGCGTGTGGTACAGCCCCACAATAGACCCAATCCACTCTCTTCGAGTACATCGCAAAACCGTTCGACATATTTTCGATTGGTGGTAAACGTGTCATCCGTAAGCCAAAAAGCTTCAATGTGGTATCGTTTTTTCAGTTCCACCAATTCTGCCACCAATGACTCTGGTGACCGCTGCCTGAGTTTCCTACCGAACATGGTGTGTAAGGTTTCCGCACAGAACGTACAGGTGAAAGGACAGCCTCTAGAGCCACTCAGGTTCACCCCGACAAGACCCGGATGCACCGAGTCTAACTGCCCCCATGCATCAAAGTAGGCGTCCATGTCAATCAAATCCCACGCGGGAAATGGTAGGGCATCCAAGTTTAAGACCGGATCGCGTTCATTCGACTTATGGATCGTATTCGCCGTTCTATCTCGAACATGGGCTCCTTTTACCGGATGGCAGAGACTGGACTGCCACATCTTCAATAGATTGACCAGCGGAACCTCACCTTCACCAATCACGACGGCATCTACACAGTCGTTTTTCATCATGTCGGCTGGAAACATCGTCGGATGAGCTGATCCCAGTACGACTTTGGCACCCAACTGATGAGCCATTTCTGCAATTTCGAGACCCTCTCCAAGCATCAAAGTGCTCATGCCAATGCCAACGACATCTGGTTGAGAGACTTCTAGAGTTTGACGCACTTGCTCCATATCGGGATTGAATGTTGTGTCGATGATGTTCACCCGCCAGTTCAATTCTTTACGAACGACGCTCGCCAGAAGGGCTACGCCGATCGGATAATCGCCCGACGGATAGCGGAACCGTGGGTAGACAAGTGTCAACAAGGGTTGTTGGTGTGAACTGTTGGGCATGTATACAGTATAGCCTAGTCTAGGGTCTGTTCCTATCCAACAGGTTAATTTTCAGGTGCAGTATCTTGGCTATCTCCTTGACCAGAGTCAGACGACTGCCACTGTGTTCTAGCAAAGATCATAGCTTCTTCAATCAGTCCCTTTGAAGAAAAGACCATTAGGGCTCCACCGATTACAGCAATAAGCGATTGATGAAAGCGAACCACACTGGCAACGAGTATGGCGACTTCAAGTGGTAAATTGCCGGTCACATGCAATATGCCGCTGAACAGTATATCGAATCCCACGGTACTTCCAGGGAAAAGGAACATTACCAATGAAAAGATTATACTCGAAGAATAAGTGAAAAATATGGCGGTCCAGCTGACTGAGTAGCCAAGAGCTTGAACTGTGTAGAAGATACCAAGGGCAACCATAGTATGGCCCGAGACACACCAAAAGAAGGCCTGTAAGTAGGCGGATAAACCACGTTTGGCCGTTTCTAGAAAGCTATCTAGAAGCTTGTCGGCAAAGTCAAACAATCGTTGTACACGATCGTTTTGTAAAATGGCAAAGGTTCGGATCTTATGCAAGATTTTTTTTGGATAGGCAGGGAATAGCGTAATAGAACTGGCGGCCAATCCCAGACCACCAAGGAGTATTGAGACGTAGACCAGTTTGTCTAGATATTCAGGATCCACTATAAAAGGGGCCCATGCAAACATCGCGCAGGCGATCAGAAATGCCGAAACCAGACCTAGAATTCTAGAAACCAACAATGCAGATAACGCATTGCCAAAATCGACATCGTACTTTTTGTGGAGCATCCATCCGGAAATCGCTTCTCCAGCAGGACCCGGAATTGTCGTGTTGAGCAAGTGGCCGATCATAAGAAGAGCCGTCATAAAAAGTGGATTGGATCGCTTCCGTTCATCCTCTGCCAAGAGAGATTTCCATCTCATCGCAACTGTCGGTAATCCCATCGAGAGGAGAATCAATGCCCATCCAAATTTTGTGGGCTCCATTTGCGCCAATAACTCATCGACTGAATCTCCCCAAAAAATCCAAACCCCCAACGTGATCGCGACGGAAAAGGCAAACAGGTCTCTTAGATACACGATTGACGCTGACGGATCGCTCTAAATTTGGCAAGATCCAGTCGGTTTCGTGGGTTCTTCCGGAAGGATCAGGTACTGATCCCACATTCTTGAAGAAGGATAATGTTACTGGTGAATTTGAACAACTTTCCTACGATCCGGCAACTGGTGAGGGTGCAGAATGGGATTCAACAGACAGGACTTTGACTCTCTATGTGAGAG
>CALDQI010000628.1:0-2329 GCA_937911635.1 uncultured Pseudomonadota bacterium
AAAACTTCTGATGTACCAACAGCTGTAACATCTAAATTTTCGATCTTATAAACAATGTTCACTCTGGTATCTGATGAAAGATTAAATCCAACTGCTGGCTTTATAGCTAGAATATTGGCCGTATACCCTGTAGATCGTGGTTTAGAATCAGTATAATCAATATCCATTGACACCAAAACATCTCTTCCAAGAAATCCTCGCTCTTTAAAACCAAGCCCTACAGAGGAACTGTCCTTTGATGCAGATACACTTAATTCTGCGACGGGATCCTTAACGATTTCGAGTGGTGTAAGTTCTGTTATTGGAGAGCAGGACTCCAACTTTGGCGAACGGATGTTGGCCAGCACCAATCTTGTGGGCGATGAATCTGTCGATCTCGTTGTTTCAGCACCGACTTGGACCACTGAAGAAGGCCTTTCACAGGGTAAGGTCTATGTGTTTCAAGGTCCTTTACGAGGCAATCTACTTGCACAGGATGCGGAAGTGAGCATAGTTGGCAACGCTGCTGGAGATCAGTTTGGAAGTGGTCTCTCTGTTGTGGATTCTCAAGTCTGGATTGGGTCAAAAGGCGTCGATCTTGGCGCGGTAAATGCAGGTGCCGTGTTTGTTCACAGTGCAGATGGTGAACCCATACATCAACTGCTTGCAATAGAACAGTCGATGCGTTTTGGATCTGCACTCAGTCAAGCGGAAGATTTTAATGGTGATGGACTGTTGGATTTGGCTGTGGGTGCTCTGGGTGCCAATAATGGACAAGGTGCCGTGTTTGTATATTGGAATGCCAGCTCATTAACCGCATTCTCCCCTAGCGATGCAGATGTGATTTGGAATGGTGTTCTTCCAGATGAAGCCGCTGGGTCAGAGGTTACCGTTGTGGGTGATGTAACAGGAGACGGAGTATCGAATTTGGCTATTTCTGCAACAAATGGAAGTCGAGTATATGTCGTTTCGGCGCTGGAAGGTGGTGACCGATTGTTGGATCAAGCCCCCGTGACACTTGTTGGGGAGTCCGGTAGTGCCCTTGGATCTGCTGTTGCTAACGTTGGCGATTTCAATGGCGACGGTCAATCAGATTTGGTCGTGGGTGGGTTTATAGCTTCACAGGTAGCCATTGTTTATGGTCCTCTGAATGGTACATACACTCCAAGTGAACAGGTTGTGCTGCAAAATCGTGGTTCAGATCAGCTGGGTTGGTCTCTGGCTGGTGGTATTGACTTTACAGGAGATGATGTGTCAGATATCTTTGTTGGTGCTCAGACGGCGTCCGAAGGTTTCAACAAAAATGGTGTTGTGTTCATGCTAGAAGGTCGAGGTTTATGATGATGATCTCTTGGAATGCATTGGCAGCGGTCCAAATATGGTGGTCGAACCCCACTTTGGCTCAGGCGGAGTCTGATACACAGACACAGGAGACTAGAACACTAAAGATGTGTTCTATAGATGAGACCGAATGGTCAACGATGATCTATGATGCGTTGCAGTCCTATTTGGACATGGACATAGAGACCTTTGGTATGAAACGAGCCGCAGTTCATGAACGTGCCTTTTGTCTATCATCGGTGGTTACCTTCAGAACGGTCGGTTCCTTTCATAAAATGGAAGTGCTCTATTCATTTATGGATAAAGACAAGGCATCTTTTGCCGCTCATGTACGGGCAGCAGAGTTGGCGGATCCAGCCGCCCCATTGTCTGCCGCAGGATTGGTTAATGATGGGCATCCAATATTGCAATGGTACGCATTGGCCAAAGAAGAAAAAGTGGCGACTCGAATTCGATTGCCCGTTCCAGATCTGGGGCATTCTATCTTTATTGATGGCACCTCAGCAGTTGGTTACCCCAGTGACTTACCCTATATCTTCCAGCATGTTGTGGACGGTGTGGTTGAGCACAGTGCGATTGTTCCATTGGACACCGATGTTCCGTCCTATCCTGTGTATGTAGACCCCACATTGCGGATTGGTCTAGAGCCAACAATGACTTGGGTCAGCGCAGGGAGTTTGGGGCTGACATTGACAACGGCTCTTTTAGCCAGTCGTACAGAGAGTAAATTTTGGAATCCTGCAACACCAAATGAGGATCTGGTAAGACTGCGCCGGCGCACGAATGTGTATTCAGGTCTTGGTATTGTGAGTGGTTTGGTCGGAGTCGGTACGCTTGGTCTCGCATACTGGAATGGGACTCATTCTGTTGCGGCAGAGTGATGCTCAAGAGAGGGTATATTTCCGAAGGTTGGTTGGGAGAATTGTATGCTGGTGAAGATCCGCAAGGTCGAACCGTTCGATTCGTTTCTTTATCCGAGTATTCAGAACCTCAGAGACAATGGGTATTG
>CALDQI010000629.1:0-1854 GCA_937911635.1 uncultured Pseudomonadota bacterium
ATTTGTGTTGGCCATGTCCGAGCCAGTATCGAACTTTGCTTTAAGAAAGGATTTAGCAAGGCAACACGGGGCTCTTCCTTCACTCTCAACTGAGAAAAAAAGAAATACCGTTCAGTTCGATCCAAGCGACACACAGCCTGGTTCCTCATATTCCAGAAAAGAGAACTGAAGCATCGTGATGGTTGATCCCCCCAGGTGATATTCTGACCGTATGCACGCTCAAAGAAACCCGACGGTCTAACGGCAAAAGGGTCTTGATTTGGTTCACCCCCTACCCCTTCAGGCTAACCGTTTTCAATACGGGTGAGCTGTTCTTAATCGATGATTCTCTAAAAAAAATATGCACGATGATACGAGCGTATTAAGAAAGAGGGAGATCATGTAATCGTGCAGAAGAGAGGCCGCGCATTCAGGATAGAAATTGAGCTGATTAATTGCGAACACAACGAACGTTGTGCCCATATTTTTTATACCCCGCGTAGTACCCAGAATATCGCCAGACTCCTTGATGAGAATACTGGAATCGATGATCCGACTTCAGCAATCTGTAATATGCATTCCCACTGCCCGTTGCCGTGGCTGTCCAAAAAGATGCTCCTCCCACATCATAAATCACAAAGCTACCGCCATGATTTCTCATTCCTGATAAATTTGCATCAAATCCGGATGGGGTTGGCGGTGGGGTTACCTCGACAGGGTATTCCCATCCTTCAGGAGACTTCAACAAGTCTCCAATTTGGAATGCATCACCTCGCCATCCCGTGTCGTAGAGATCATAGGCAGGCATTCCGAGATATGCCTCCAGTGCAAGCCAGTCAGCATCGGTAGAAACGTGCCAATTGGACGGACATATATTGCGGTCATCTTCGACTGCATAAAAATTATAAATCAACCCCAAACTATCTTGGCCTGAATCATTTTGAAAGAAGCACCAACCGGGGCTTTCGTATATTGACGTGTTAGACCATTCAACAGGATCCTGGATTTGCAAGATACTATCTCCATTGGCATAGTGGAGCGTTCGTAAGTTCTCTCTAAACCAGCAATCACTGCCTAATGCAACGACCTGATAAAACCGGCCGTCGAATGCAACAACATCTCCATCTGTGCAATTGAGCAGAGTAGAACACGTGCCGTCATCGACATTAGCAAGGGGATTATATTCCAAGAAGCCATCATCGACACAACCCGCAATACTTGGGGTAGAACACGATCCATCGTTCACATTTGCTGAAGGGTCGTACTCTATGAAATTCACATCGGTACAACCGAAATTTGCTTCGTCCATGATGCACCTAATCGATAGCCCTCGCGACAAGGATTTGGGGACTTCATATAACTCGTCCTGGTCATGGAGCATACTCACGCTAATACCAACTGGACCATCGCTAGTCGATGTCCAAAAGTGACCTTTGAAACCTCGATCCACAGATCCTAGCGAACCATAACCACGTTCTCCTCCTGGAAGCGCAGTGAAAGAGAGCAAATTCGTTGTGCCTGAATTTGGAAACTCCCACTGACTTGTTCCTGCTTGTTTCAATTCTCTTGAAGCCACTTCCCACCCCCCAGCATGTTCGGCAATTATACCCCAATCGCCTTCAGTAGGAACGTGCCAACCAATCGGACATACACCCCTCAAATCTGTTGTCACAAGCCAGTTATAAAGAGCGCCATACTCCAATGCGTCCTCTTCATTATTCTGATAGTAACACATGGAACCACTCGCCGCATTATTCCAATCTTCATCGTTGAAGTTATCTATATTTTCAATAAAACTAATTTCAACATGATTTGCTATTATTGGAAAGTCCTCAATAGACATTTTAGACAATATATTTACATTAAAATTTAGTA
>CALDQI010000630.1:0-10055 GCA_937911635.1 uncultured Pseudomonadota bacterium
AGATTGTCGTACCCAAGAAGCTGGTCAATTTGGTTATCAAGCCGGCGAAGGGCTGATTTAAAAGGGAAGTTGCATAAAAATAAATATTGACTTGTCAATAGAATACGCTTTCAGTATACTGTGTGGGTACCCCATCCATTCCGGAGTTCTGTGTGTCTTCACTTCCGTCTTCTTCCCTTAATTTACCGATTTCAGAGATCTACCCCATTCTCGGTCGTTTTCAGCAGCATGTCCATCATTTGGAGCCAGGAGTGGAACCCCAACGTTTTGCCGAGCGTGAAATTACCCTCCAATCTGGTATACCTGATGATCTACGACAGTTTCTGTTGAATCACAATGGAGCGGTTCTTTTTGATGGGGATTTGTGCATCCGATCGATCAACGCTCTCAGCATTGCGGCCGCCAATCATCCCGAAGTCGTTTGTTTTGCACAGATGAATGTCTTGCACAATCCTTTGGCTTTGGATTCGGTTCGGACAGAACTATGGGCATATATTATCGATGCAAATGGTAAAGGGTGCTATGGAATATGGGCAGATGGACAATTTACACCCTTCTATAACAGCTTTCAAGATTGGTTGTTGTCGAATGTCCAGCTGCTTGTTGATGGAACGTTTCCAAGTGCCTTCTCCAAACGGCGAGCTTTGACCAGCAGTCCTATTTTCTTTGATGCGACCCATATTGAAGGTTGGATAAACAATGAGGATTATGGTCGTGCAAGCGAAGTGTTGGGTGAATTGTTGCAAGTATTTCCAACCCCAAAAAGTTGGATCCATTATGCAACATGTTTACAGAAACTCGAACGGCCTGGCTGGGAGAATGCTCTTCTGGAAGCCATTCGGAATCTTCATTTCCCCTTGTCCTACGCGGGAGCAGTTCCTGATGATCATGACTGGATATTCCATATTGTAGATGCAGTCCCAGTATTGAGAAGTTCGATTGAAGAACTACTGGAACGATTGTGGTTGGAAGAGATGTCACTCTTGCAAGAGTATTTGTCCATTCATGATTTGTACAATCTGGAGTCTGTGGCATTGTTGCTCTGTCATACGACGACACGTCCATCGTTTAAATTTTCGGAGATGATGGACCAGTTTTCAAAATGGAATGCTCAGTTTGTCCCAGCTCGGTTGATTTTGAAACAAATAGATGTGCACACTGAACGAGATCAACATGATGTAGCAGAAACTCTTATTTTTGCATTGATGCGGCGAGATAATCGATTTGAATCAGAGTGTTTGCTGCGCTTGGCCCGTATTGTTGTGGCGAGACATGAGCCATGGGGTCTGCACATTTTGTTTGAATTGTTGGATGCAAAACCCGCTGAAGACGTTGAAGTCGAGGCATGGCTCCTCGCGACGCAATATTGCTTGGACAATGAACACTTTGAACAAGCTCGAAGTTTTTTGGCGAAGATTGAGGTTCAGTATGACCTCGAACAACAGAATGCTTTCAGCGGTTGGTATTGGCAATGTCAAGCCGTTCTCTTTCATCATGAACAACGGTTGGGAGAGGCCGGACGGGCATTTCTTAAAGCAAAACGTCAAACACCAGAGTCTGAGATTGTTCGTATGGGCTTAATTTTATCGGATGAGGCGTTGCTATATCAGACTCTTCAAGAGCCAAAGACGGCCCATGTTCGATATGAGTCTGCAATGAGACACTTTTCGCATGTGAATGCTTCTCTTCGAATGGCCGAGACTTTACTTGGCTGGGCACGATTGAGCGGATCGCAACAGCATTTTCAGCAGGCGGCGACATTGTTTCAACAAGTCGGATTTGCCAGTGGTCTTTCAGTGGTGGAAAAGCATTTGTCCGGTCGAAAAAATACGTGGACTTGGTATCTAGAAACCACCAAAGAATTGGTTCAGCGTTGGGTTCAATACCGACGTGCTCAAGGACGTGGGGTTCGTCAAGAAGCAGACAATCCAGAGCGTCGTATATACGGATTGAAAATGGCTGTTTCAGATAGCCCAACTGCGATTGTAGACGGACTTCGAACTCAGGTATACGCTGCGAGAACGATTATTGAGCGCGATTTGGTCACCCCCTCTCATGATCAGTATGCCTATTTTGTTGCCGGAATTGAATTGCTCTTGGCACATCCTTCAATCGAGGCTCACGATGCCATCCTCGAATTTGTTCGCTCAACAAAGATGAATACAGTTGCGATAGAGGCTTTGGTCCACTGCTTGTCTCGAACTCGGAATGCATCGGTGATTGGATCGTTGCAGCAATTGTTGACTCCCCAAGAATCTGTATCTACTCATTGGATAGCCACACAGGTGCTTGGAGAGAGACGCGAAACCACTGCGATTCAGTCTATTGTTCAGTTGCTTGACATCACAGAGGAACTGGTTGTACAACAGTCTTGTTTAATCGCTTTGGGCCGATTGGGAGATGACAGTGTCATTCCAATTCTAGATGCGTATGGAGATATTCCACACCTGATGGAACATTGGGCGACCGCTCTGTTGTTGTTGGGTGATGATATAGCGGTGCATCAGTTGGCAGGTCAGTTATCAGAAGGCAAATTGGGTCTGCAAAGTATATTGGGTCATTTGGTTGGTCGGTATGGTGGTACAACCAATCTGCTACTCTTGAAGCGCTTGGGGAATTCTGATCTTCCTGTCAATTTGTCTGCCATTCATGGATTGGGATATCTTGGTGACTCTAGGGCATTGCCGATTTTGGTGGAGATGACGGGATTGCGAGATCGCAATAAAGCGACGGCTGCGAGTTATGCTCTAGAGTTGATCACAGGACACCACGAAAATACTGAGGAGTATCTCCTACGTGCACGGTGGCAAAGCTGGCTTGAAGAGCACAACAAGTGGGTTCCAAATGTTCGCTATCGAAATGGTCGACCGATGAGTCCATCCCAACTGATTGAAGATTTGGAGCATGATGATCGTTTGGTGCGCTCATCTGCATACGATGAATTGGTGATCACAACTGGCGTCCATTTGGCATTTGACGTTGATGGATCTTGGCGAACTCAGAAAGCCCAAATAGCGGCATGGAAATCCTGGTGGAAAGAGCATCAGTCGACGTATCCAATCGGTCGATGGGTGTTGCACGGGACGCCGTACTGCTAATTCTAAAAGTTGATCTAAAAGTTGATGTGCGGTCTGCAGTGACAAGACTTTCCTTGTTTATCAAAGTTCGGGTACAGAAGTACACCTCACTTTGATATCCTACGGAGATTCTTGCCTCTTCAGATCCACTCTCAACTTTGAAATTGGGTTTGTTTGTGTTTTGATGGTGTGTAGTTGGGGGCATTCGGTAACTTGATATTGTCTAGTGTTTCGATGGCTTACTTGAATTAGCCATTTGTTTTCACACCTCACTTTGATATCCTTCGGAACTTCTTGCCCCTTCAGATCCACTCTCAACTTTGAAACGGGGAAGTGGTCGTTGGTCTTAAGATGATTTGGGTGTGGTTTTGATTTGTGTGGGCTGGTTGATGGAGCAGTTTGTTTTTTGGATGATGGATTCACAGGGTGGTGTGTAGAATTCTATCGGTTCGGATGAAAGGGGTTGTATTGTTTGTGGCTTGATATTTGTACTTTTTAGGATGTGAGTGTTGGTTTTTCTTGTTCCTGCGGTCATTTGTTTACCTGAGTGAACAGATATAGTATGTGTGTTTTTTAGGTTACGAGCATATATTGCTGATTGAGGTCTGTAATAATGCTGTGGAAAATGAACAGTAAATTGTTATAGGGTACGGAATGAAAAACTTTAAAGAAAGATGGAACATAGATTCCAACCTGCAACTCACTATTATTATAATCGTGTTTGCAATCACTGGTTCTTCCAGTGTAAAGCTATCAACCCCTTTGATTGAGTTTATTGGACTCTCCACGGAAACAACAAACTGGCTGGTCTATTGGACATTGAATGTATTGATCACTTTCGGCTTGTATCAAGTCTTGTTGATCACATTCGGGACGTTATTTGGTCAGTTCAAATTTTTCTGGAGTTTTGAGAAGAAAATGCTTTCAAGGTTTGGGATACATCTGGGAGACAATGAGTAGCATTCTTTGAACGCAGTTGTCGCTAATCAGAGTTGATTGTACAGTCCTTGGTGTTGATTCGTGGTGGTTTCTCCAGTAAACTGGCGAGAGTTGAGGGGTTGGTCAATATTGTGATACATTGGTTCGATATCAATGTCTTAGATAAGGATTTGACATGAGCAAAGATTTCAGTGGGCAAGATTTAAGTTTCAGTGATTTCATAGGACATGATTTACAGGGCGCTAATTTACTTGGAACAACGCTATGGCAGACAAAACTATCCAAAGCCAATTTGAGTAGAGCAAATCTCGAAGGAGCCACTTTATGGCATGCTAATCTCGAAGGAGCCATTCTAGATGGAGCGAATCTTACCAATACAAATTTAAAAGGTACAAATCTAGAATGTGCCAATTTAAGTAAAGCCAATCTGAGTAGAGCGAATCTCGAAAGGGTAAAGTTGATGCGGGCAAAACTCGAAGATGCAAATTTAGAAGAAGCGAATCTATTCTTGGCAGAGTTAAAAGAAGCGAACTTACAAAGGGTAAATCTCGAAAATGCAAATCTAAACGGAACAAGTCTAAGAGCGGCGAATTTAGAGGGGGCTAATCTAAAGAAGGCAAAAGGTGGACGTGATGTATCTACAATTACAGACTTAGAAGGTGCAAATTTAAGTGTCTCTAATCTAGAAGGTTCAGATTTAGCATGGAGTTCTTTTAAAGACGCCAATCTGAGAAATGCCAATCTGAGAAATGCCAATTTAAGCCATGCAGATTTATTAAATGCCAATCTACGGGGTGCAAATCTGCAAGGTACTGATCTCAGTCAAGCAAGATTACATAAAACCATTTTAGAAGAAGCAAAATATGATTGTAAAACGAAATGGCCAAATCAATTCATATTTTTGAAATTCAATCCAACAAAAAAGGGTGCGATTTTAGTAGAGGACAAAGACCAATAAACCTCTAAAAAGTCATCCTAAATGCCCTCAAATGACATATCGACGATATACATTTCAATCTTTCAACATCACTTATGAGAGTGCATCCAAGACTGAATTAATATTCAACAACTCAAAAAAAATCCCCAAACAGAAGTCTAAAATTGTTCGAGTAGACGATATCGAATAAATCTGTCAGTTGACGAAGTGCGTACAACTGAAGACGAACCCATAAACGAAACAAATTACGCTCCCCAAGAACAAGCCAACAAAAACAGAACCCTAAAATTGTTCGAGTAACGTAGGGCGAATCGATTCAAAGGATATTGAGATTTCAATCGAAGGAGGTGTACTTCTGTACCCGACTGAGGTTGGAAACCAATAACCAAAGAAGCGAACGCCCTACGTTACTCGAAAAGATCGCATTGATCTCCGATCCCATCCCCATCACTATCGGTTTGATAGTCTGCGAATGTTCCACTGGAGATTGGAGACAGTTCAAGATCCGTGACGGGGATGCCATTTTCAGAAAATCGAAAGTACATGTCCCAACCACCACCACCATCTCTGATTTGAACGAGGACGGTGTTCCATCCGGCGTTCAACGTGGTGGGATAGCTATAATCATCGATGGTGGCACCGTGGCAATTTTGATGTTCACCAATCAACGTTCCGTTGACCCAGACTCGTCCGCCATCATCCGACCCAAGGAGCGCATTGACGGCACGATAGGTTGGGCTGTAGACCCAAACACCAGCGAATACTTCTCGCGGAGCCGGAGTGTCTTCCAGTGGTTCAATGGTGTTGAAATCGATTCGGTTGATCGAACTGTTGTAGAGAGACCACTGGATGGGGGTTTCATTGACGTCCGGCATCGTTTCAGTCAGCGTTGGATTGACCGAGGTGGCGTCGTACAAGAGTTCAGGTAAGGGGAGACACCCTGTGGTGGTGATTCCACTCACTTGAAAAGCGGGGGTGAGAAGCCACGTTCTAAAGAACCCATCTTCGTCAGTGAGGTATTTCATCACTCCATTGTTGGGTACGAGAGGGCAGTTGTCCTGCACGTCCAGTAAGCCATCGTCATCATCATCGTCATCACAATTGTTGGCAAAGGTATCTTCGTCGACATCTTCTGCAAGGGTCAGAACAGGATCGATCAATGTGCAACTGTCTGAATGGGTCTCCCACTGTAGGGTGTATTCCTCTACGGCGGTACCAAAGAGACCTTCAAAACAGTAAATGACTTCAGTGGTGTCAGTATCTGGTAGATACCGAGCATTGGGATCGTTGAGTGGATCAAGATGCGAGCATGTGCCATCCCCAGAGACATCGCTGGCGATGTCAACGCCGTCTTCATAGGTGTTGATCATCATCAGGTGTGAACACTCTTCTTGCGATGGATTGATGATCAGTTCAATGTAATCGTTGTCTTCAAATTCAAAAGTGAAGCAATCTTCGTCACTTTCCCACAGCATTCCTCGAATGGTTCCAGTCCGTGGTAACGGAGTGGCATTCATCGTTGTGTTGTTCGGCTCGATTTCAAATTCACCTATTTCAACCACACAGGTTTCATCACAGCCATCAATGTTCCAGAGATTGCTGTCGTCGCATTCTTCATCGGAGTCTAGGATTCCATCTCCACATTTCGGAAGGAGGCAGTCTGTTCGGCAGGCATCTGGAACATTCGCGTTGGTGTCTCCATCATCGCACTCTTCGTTTGGCGAGTTAACCACTCCGTCTCCGCATTCTCCGAATACTTCTGAATCGGATTCTGCAGTATCTTCAATAGTGGAGGTGTCGATGTCGCCATCATTGGAGCCCTTTTCTGAATCTGAGCTGGTACACCCCATCGATAAAACCAGAAGGAGAGAGCTGCATCTTAGCCAAAGATTGGAAGCCATTCGTCTACCTCAAATCCAGTGATAATTGGATTGGTTTCTATTCCCGCGAGTTCTCTCAATGCGGCGTGGATATTCCCGGGAGACAGGATGACACCAGAGGCATCGAGTTCTAATGTGGTTGGATTGACAGCCAGTGGTAGTTGATAGTGATCTGTCCCACCGACTACTCGGCCCCCTTGAATATCTGAACCCATGAACATCATCGAGCCAATAGACCAGTGGTCTTTTCCGTTTCCGTCGTTGTACCATGGTGTTCGAGCGAAGTCTGATCCAACGATGATGTTGAATCGATCAGCAATTCCAAGTCGTTCTGCTTCATGACGAGCGAAGGCCATCGCTTGAATCACTTGTAGCAACTGTGGTGTGTGACTCACATCATGGTTGTTGTGTGTATCAAAGCCACCGATAGACACATTGGCGCTCACAGATACTCCGGCAGAGAAACAAGCCATTGCCACTTGAATCTGACGCTCCAAATCATTGTCGCTCAGCTCAGTGGGCATAGCAGTCACCAACGATTGCAGCTCAGAATTGTCAGACTGAATCATCTCTAGCACTTGTATTGAGTTTAAGGTGCGTGGTAAGTGGGTGTTCCCTTGAATCCGCTCCATTCGAGCTTGTCTAGCTGCATGAATCTTATCTTGTACGGACTTTGGAAGGAATAAAGCCTCTGGATTGTCCGGATCACGCCTGTCTGGATATGCCAACTCGGCGATGGTGTTCGCATTGGGTAGACGGGTGACGGGAACCAACCCCGCTGTGGTGTCGTAGCCACCGTTGCTGATAAAAGCCAAAGAAGGTTGATTGCTAGCAGCGCCTGCAACTAGAGCTGAAAACGCAGGACGATTTGGATCTGTATGACCACTCCATGTGGCTCTGGTGCCCTGTTCGTGGCCATTGGTTTGAACATCGATCCCATTGACTACCAACAGATCATTTTGGAATTCTTCGTAAAACGCTTCCAACCCCTCAATCGGAGGCACTAAGAAGTTTCCGACCTCCAATATTTCATCGGAGAAGTAGGTGTTTACAGGTGCCACTTCTGTTTCGTTTATCCGTCCTTTTGGATCGCAAATCATGGTGGGATCCCATCCACCAGAGGCATGAATGGTGAGCCAAAACGTACCGTTGTATCGAACTTGATCTTGTGCGTGTGCTTTTCGAATGGGAGACCAGCCGCTCAATACAGTTGGTACAAGCAATCCGGAGCCGGCAACACGCAGGAAACTTCTTCTAGATAAAGATGTCATGATAACCTCTGATTGGACTGCTTATTCAAACAAAAAGTGGTAGTCGGACAGCAAGTACACCATTACTCCACGCCATGCACGAATGGTAAACTCTGAATCCTGTAGGACATAGAGGTCGCTAGGAACGTCCACTCCAGTATTGGGATCTTCAAACCCGCGACAGGAGTAGGTCATATAGGTGCTCTCTACACCAGATTCTATGAGCATCTTTCCTTCGGTGTGCATATCGACCCAAAGGTCGTATACCGCTAAAACTTCGGGATCGTTGAGGCGCACTTCCTGTCCAAGCACTCGATAGAACAAATGTTGAATGGTCTGTTTGATGCGCTCTTGAACCTCTGGGACTTCAAACCCTTGATCGGTGAATGGCTGGTATGTGGAATCCACATACGGGAAGAGACGTCTTTGAGGTTGCGGCAAAATAAAGTCGGTGCTAGTCGCTTTACAAGCAACCGAGTTGGCCATGCGAAGTGCTATAGCACCGATGACACCATTGGGTTCGCGTAAACGTGTTACAACATCGCTGCTGTTGATGCCTCCATAGAGTAGACGATAATCATCCAACAGCTCATCTCCCCATTCATATCCCGTGATAGTCAGGATTTTCTGATGCAATTCTTCTGGCGTCAAGAGTCTAGCGGTTCCAGCCATCATCAACTCAGCTTCGGAGGCGTCTTCATGATCGACTGCTCGGTAAAACTTAGAGAGTAGAACTTCTTGGATTGGTATTTTGATGTCCCAGCCACTGGTCATAAACTCATTGCTGACACGATTGAAAAAGGCATCTTGCTGACGCCAAGCTTGATACTCAACTGAATCGGTAGACCATTCGTATCCTTTGAGAACATCCAAACCTGTGAAGGCATGAAAGACCTGTTCTACAGTGGAGCGGGCAAATCTAGGATCTTCATAGACCTTTTCAGCGAGCCATCGTAACGCATCGCCACTTTCTGTGAGGGGGATGGTTTCTCCACCGAAACCAGGTTCATACATTTCAGCGTGCCATCCAGTTTCCGGAGGATTGTAATGACCATCGTTGTCCCAGTTTTGGAAGGCTCCCGATACGGGTTCCATTACAGAATGACAGACATTGCACTGTGGATCGTTCATCGTGGGATTGTGGATTGCCGAGTTGTCGGCATCAATCGGACGATCGGCAAGAGAGAGAATGTTGGTATTCAAGAAATACTCATAGAATATTTTGGCTCGGTGACGGTTGCGATTGGTGTCGGTCGTTGGATATCGATTCATGAACGTGACCGTACTCAACATACCCACTTGTGGGTGAGCGTCTATGGTCACTGGGTAGAATACATCACTTTGCGGATCGTCCACATCTGGATTGACAAATCGTGCGTCGGATACTCCATAGGACATTGCAGACCAAGAGTTCATCATGGTGTAGTCAGCTGTTAAGATGGTGCCCCAATGTAGGTCTTCCAAGAATATATGCCGCATGAGTTCTAGAGGTTCACGGGCTATGGCACTATTTACTTTGTTTCTACGAGCATTACCTGGATCATTGTGCACACTGTACCAGTACAGATTTAAGAACTTATCGTAGTCCGTGGTTTGTATGGCTTGCTGACCAGACATGTATTTATCGGTGAGCAATAGATCATTCCACAGGGTGACCAACCGATCCGAAATAATTTGTTTGGTGTTACCCGAGTATCCGTGCTCAATGCCACTCAGCAACTCCGTGAGAACACGTTCCAATCCGGCTTCGCCTTCCTGCTCAACTTTGGCTAGATGAGACTGAGAGGGTAGAGAACCAAGCAGATTAAGAGTGATCTTTCGCAGCGTTTCTTTGGGCGTGGCGAGGATGAGATCACTAGACTCAACTCGGATATCCTCATCACCTGGACAAGATTCTACAGGGTTTTCTAGGCGTTCTACAAATCCTTCAAGTGCAATAAATGCTGGAGACCCTTCAGAGATGACGGGTCCG
>CALDQI010000631.1:0-2277 GCA_937911635.1 uncultured Pseudomonadota bacterium
TGTAGAAGCATACATAAAATATGCAATGATGCTTTTGGTGATTTTGTTACTGTTCTTTGGTGTTATTCGTCCGATTATGACAACGTATACAACAACGGTTTTAACCCCTGACGAACCCGAATTGACTCCTGATGAGAAAAGGGCTTTGGAAGAATCTGAAAATTCAAGTCTTGCGTTGGCTCGTAAACTTAGAAAGATGGTTGATAATTTCGAGACCGTCAATTCCGAAGACCTAAGTCGGTTAGTTGAAATGCACGAGCAGCCTTCTGCAGAAGTATTGCGTCGTTGGCTAAGAGCGACAAGCTGAGAGGGAAGATTTAATGGATACAGCACTCGAACCAGTTCAGTTTACTCAGTCTCAAAAGGCTGCGATTTTGATCATGTATTTAGACCGTGAGACGTCAAAGAAACTGTTGGCCAGATTGAGTGACGATGAAGTTCGTGCCGTTGGGATGTCAATGGCTGGGATCGATAAAGTAACCAGTCGTGAGATTGAATCGGTAGTGGGCGAGTTTCTCAAGGAATTGACAGACATTGCGCTCGTTGACTACAATGGACCAGGATACATCAAAGAGATTTTTCCAGGTCTGTTGGAAGAAGAACGTCGAGATGGTATCGTAAATCCAATAGCCCGCCGTGTAAACAAAGACTTTGAACTCTTCGTACAGGGACGTAAGCCTGAGGCGGTGGCGGCGTTATTAAAGGACGAACAGGTTCAAGTCCAGTCGGTTGCTCTGGCTCTTATGGGACCTGAAAACGCGGCGAAAGTATTGCGTTTTATGGACAATCATCGTCAAACTGAAGTGACGCTTCGTATGTCTAAGTTAAAACATATCCCTGGGGATATCGGCGACGATATTATGGCGTCACTTAGACGGGCTCTTGGTGCCGCGGAAGACTATATTGAAGTGGGTGGAATTGACAAAACAGCTCGTATCTTAGGTAAAATGCGTCGTTCGGACCAGCAACCCATCTTGGGGTCAGTAGAAGACGAAGACGGAGATTTGGCCGAAGCATTGCGCCGACGAATGGTTGTATTTGAAGATTTGATGCAGCTAAACAAGCGTGGGATGCAAGCGTTGTTGAAAAATGTAGACAAAGAAGATCTTCGTAAAGCATTGAAGGATGTGCCACCAGAGATTTTGGAGTTTTTCCTTTCCAATGTGTCAAAGCGCCAGGCTCAAGACCTGCGTGAAGAGATTGAGTTTAGTGGCCCGATTCAGGCGTCGAGAATTCGTTTGGCTCAAGAAAACATTGTGGCAGAGGCTTTGAAGTTGATGGAAGAAGGGGTAATCTTCTTAGATCTTGGGGCTCCTGATGATGATGAAGGTCCCACCGATTAGAGGTGATGCGCTGTAAATATTGCATCAGGTCTTCTATTTCCATCTAGTCTTATTGGAGTATACATGCGTCCGAAGTCCCCGTTTTTACAGAACCTTCGAAAGAAGACTCCTCAGCCTCAGATGAAGCAACGTGGAAAGGCTGATTCTACCAGTGAAGTGGGAGTACCAAAGGCTGTAGAACGTGGCTTTCAACCATTTGAGTGGGAACACAAAACGACAAGCCGTTCCTTTGAGACCTTCTCGGTAATCCCAGATCCAGAGCCGGAAGTTGAGGTACCCATTGAGCCAAAAGTTGATGTGGAGGCGGAGAAAAAGAAGGCTTATGATCAGGGATATGCCAAAGCCAAAGCAGAATTTATGCGGTACAAGTCGGAAGCTGAACGTCTAGAAAAGGGATTTCAAGAAATATTAGGGTCTGTACAAGAGTCTCGAATGTCATGGGTACAAGAAGTCCGTGAGGGTGTGGCTGAGTCGATACAAGTTGCGTTGCATCACATCGCCCAGCATCCCAAGCTGCAGTCAGCAATATTGGCTCAAAAATTATCAGAGGCCATGACACAACTGGCAGAAGAAAAAGAGCTGACAGTATTTGTTGACCCTAGCAATGTAGAGCTGGCTCAACAGTTTCTCTCAGAGAAGGTTGGATGGAGTGTACAAGCTTCTAATGATGTTGGAGCGGGTGCCATATTGGAGTCCACCAACGGTATTTGGGATGCGAGGATGCAGGTAACACTAGATGAAATAGATGACATGTTGGCTACATGGATGGTGGATTTGGAGTCCTCTTCATGAGCACTGTCGATAAAGAACTTGGGTTCGCCGAGTTGGCGGAACAACTCAATACCGTACACGGTATTCGTCAGTGGGGTCGTGTAATTCAAGTTGTGGGAAATCTGATTGAAGCAGATGCACCAACAGCAACATTCCCACTCGA
>CALDQI010000632.1:0-3077 GCA_937911635.1 uncultured Pseudomonadota bacterium
ATCATAATCTGAGCACCGTTGGCAAAGTCACCAAATTGAGCTTCCCAAATCACCAATCCTTCTGGATAGTCGAGCGTGTACCCATGCTCAAAACCCAGTACGGCATACTCTGAGAGCAATGAATTGTGTACCTCAAATGGAGCGGCTGTGTTCACCGGTGCAGAGTTGACATCTTGCGTCAAGATCCTTCCATTTCGACCAGTCCCTTCAACCGTATGTAAATCCACGCCTCGTTCGGAGGCCATCATTCGTGCGGCAGGTCCAGCACGAACAACTCCATTTGCCTCTGCCGTCACTGATAAGTTGGCTATGGGAAGATACTCCGCCCCTGTATGTACATCTGTTAGTACAGCATGACGGTGTGAGAAGGTACCGCGCCCCACATCTTGACCACTGATACGAACTCGATACCCATCTTGAACCAACGTCGCATAAGCAGCCTGTTCGGCAAGAGCCCAGTCTACCGGTATATTTCCTTTTACCATCTCCAGTCGTTGAGACATGATCCTTTGAACCTTACGATGGATCCTCACGGACTCGGGTATGGTGTTGACAGTCGTTAACACGTCATTGAGGCGCTCTTCTTCTACAGTCGTATCCACCTCTATTCCGTCCTGGTTGATAGACGCCCATCGTTCCTTTAACTCTGTCGCACCTGCGGTAGTATAGGTCTCAAAAGAGAGATCGTCCTCTAAACATTTCTGCAACCGCTCAGCCGAGTCAAAAACAATAGAATCAACCTCCTCAGCACTCAAAGTACCTGAGGCGATAATCTTGTTTCGGTACTGGGCTTTTGCTGATTCATGTTTACGGATTGCATCGTACAGTAATGGCTGGGTGAAGGATGGCTCATCACCTTCGTTGTGTCCCCACCTTCTGAAACAGTACATGTCAATAAACACATCTTGATGGAAGGTTTGACGCCACTCGGCTGCCAGTTTGGCTACAGCTGCAACCGCTTCTATGTCTTCCCCATTCACATGAAAGATTGGAACCGCCAGCATTCTTGCTACATCTGTACAGTATGGAGTAGACCGTGCATCTATTGGAGAGGTCGTAAAACCAATCTGATTGTTGACAACAACATGAATTGTACCACCCGTTTTATAGCCTTCCAATCCACTCATATTCAGTACTTCGGCGACCACCCCCTGTCCTGCAAACGCAGCGTCCCCATGAATGAGCAATGGCGCAACGGCATTCATTGCATCTGCTTCGGTATACCCTTCCGAGACGATCAATCTATCTTGACGTGCACGAGAACGGCCCAACACAACAGGATTCACCGCCTCCAAGTGAGATGGATTGAACGCCATCGTTACACGTACTTTTTTTCCATTGACCGTATGATAGTCATTGGAATATCCCAAGTGATACTTCACATCTCCAGAGATATCAAAGGAATCATACACCTCGTCATTGAACTCATTTAAAATGTACTGCACCGGTTTGTTACAAATATTCGCCAACACATTCAATCGACCACGATGAGCCATCCCAAGCATGACGCGTTCCGCACCACGATCCCCTATCGTATCTATAAGGACCGCAAGCAATGGAATTAATGGCTCTGCTCCTTCTAAGGAAAATCGTTTGGTGTACTGATACTGTTGATGCAAAAAACGCTCGAAGTTTTCGGCATCAGCAAGATTTCGCATCATGTGCTTTTGATCGACTACAGACAATACGGACCGGTCTGGAAGGGTTTCCAATCGCTCTTGCAACCACTTCTTTTTTACAGGATCATTGATGTTCATGAACTCAACACCAAACCCACTGCAATATGCCTTGCGAAGTCTACCGATGATTTCACGCGCTGTGGTGATTGATGGAACCCCATACACCCCATGTCCGGACACGGGGACATCCAAATCTGCTTCTGTCAACCCATAGTACGGAAGAGTCAGTTCTGGATGGTCCTGAATTCTCTTTCGATTGAGCGGATCGATGTTTGCTTCTATATGACCCCGAACACGATACGCATTGATCAACTGTGCTACTTTGGCCTGGCGATCTGCCACCAACGCTGCTTGATTTTGATCTACACCACCGCCTGAGAACACAGACCGTTTTGGAAAAACAGGTGGTGCACAAGACTCTGTTTCAGTGTCCCATGAGGAGAACAATGCTTGCCACTCATCAGACACACTCGATGGGTTGGCTTGCCATTGAACATACAACTCATCTATATAAGAGGCATTCTCACCAATCAGCAACGAATCCAAATTCACAACAACTCCTTGATGTTTTTGCCTACTTAACCGATTTCTTTTGTGATGGATAGCAATTTTCCACAGCAGACCTCTCGATATAATCTCATCCCGTCAAAATTATCTGGTCATCCATTTTTACGAGAACACTATCTCTCACAATACTTGGTCAACAACGAAACATTTCTTAGAAATCAATTTATACCTTGATTCCTGTCCATTGTGCATCCATTATTTAACGATGAAAAATACTACCCGGCCCATTAGAACTTCTAAACTAGTTATGTCTATCATTCATAAGTAACAGTGGTTTCATAGTTCTTTCGGCGTTCAACAGTCAGCCCCTCATGCGTATAAGATCACGCTTTAACCTTGTATAAAATTGCTGTTTTAACGGATTAATTTGCCTTTGAATGGGCGGGCTTGGAATCGTATGCGGTTTGTGACCAAGAAAATCGCACACTCGTTGGATCGATTCAGGAAAATCTGTTGACAAATCTTCATACGTCAAGAATTGAACATTTTCATTTTCTTCATACATTATCTTTTCCCAAAATTGATTGCACAAACGAATGTAATTTATCGCTTTTAACAGCCACTCAAAATCATATGCTACATCTGTATTCAGACCGCTTAAACCTGAAGAGTTCACCCACTGTTTATCTTTACTTCCAATGTACATACTGATCGCTTGCTTCACGATATTTTTCCGTTTGAGAAAAATATATTTGGTTGGAGTGCCAATCGATTTTGTAAAGGACTCAAAATTTTGGATGTTGTGATTGAGGTCTCGAGCAAAGACCTTAATCCCAAACACACCATTTTCTGAACAACGGTACGTTTGTAAATACTCCACATATTGTTGTA
>CALDQI010000633.1:0-4876 GCA_937911635.1 uncultured Pseudomonadota bacterium
TTCAGGCTACACAGACCAACGTTCGCATGCCAAAACTCCCAACGAGAGTTCTTTTCATGATGGGGACGTGGCGATCGTTTACTTCTGGGAGAACGGAATCTCTTCAACAACTTCATCCGTAGTTTCTGAGGCCAAACAGACTCTTCTGATTCAGGAGATTCAGGAGACTCAACAGCAACAGACGTGTCAGCATCACTCTGTACGTCATCAGAGTGATTCTGTTCAGCGACCGACGGCACTTCTGCCCCAGATTCTACCATAGATACAGATGCATCGGATGCAGTTTCTGTGACTTGAGATTCAGACAAATTCGCCTGTTCTGTGCTCAGATTGGGCTCGTCTGTGCTCTCCTCTTTCAAAGTAGTTTGAGTTGCTGATTCGTCCTCCGAAACCTCTGACGATGAATCGTTGCCTGTTGCTAGGGCATCATCGGTTATTACTGGTTGCGCAGGTCCTTTCACAAAAGGAGATACAACACTGGGAGAATCGTAGACAGGAGATTCTGCACTCATCGCATGTTGATGCACCAGTGGAAACAGTTGCTGATACAACGTGGCAAACTGTGCCTCTTCTATTTGAGTGAGTATATCAGCTGAAATTTTGGTTCTATACAACCGTGCATACCGTTGTAATCGGTTCGCTTCTCGAGACCTACTTTCAACGGGTAAGGATAAAATATACCCAACCACACGCAATATTGTGGCTTCTACAGTCATGTTGACCCCTACCGATAGGACACGGACAGAATTTCATACTCGATCGTTTTACTCGGCAACTTGATAATCGCATCGTCGCCAGGAGATTTTCCAAGCAATGCTTTCGCAACCGGTGTCAGATAGGAAATCCATCCCTTGTCGACATTGGTCTCATCCGTGCCAACGATACGAAAAGTACGCTCGTTTTCATCTTCGTCTTCCACCACAATGGTGGCACCAAAGACAATCTTCTTATTTTCATCATCATCTTCCAAATCGTGACCACGTAGTTTTGTCACATCAATGATCTCAGCTCTAGACAACTTGACCTCGATATCCTGAATGATTCCTTCACACATCGCTTGCCGTTCTTTGGCATCTTCATACTCAGAGTTCTCAGAGATATCGCCGTGCGCTCGGGCTTCCTCTATATCTTTGACTATCTTATAGCGTTCTACATTGCGTAAATGCAGCAGTTTTTGCTCCAATGTCGAGTGACCTTCAGGGGTCATCAAAAATTTTTCCATCGTTGTTCCTCATAATTCTGTTGGTGGTGACACTGCGTCCTTATCAAACCAATTGCTCTCAACACAAGAGGTTGCACGACTTCTGTCACGCTTAATCGTAGTAAAAATGCACGTAATCATTAATAAATACGCCGCATATTCGACCAAGTAACGTTTTTCCGATCAGGGGCTCATTAATTCCTTTGCTTCGAAAAGGAGTTGATGGACTCCATTCCATACTCGGGTCAAAGAGTACTATATCTACATTTGATCCCACGTGCAAGCGCTTCGATAGCCCCAAAAATCGCGCTGGTGCAAAACACATTGCTTCCCACAAAACAGAAATATCTTGAACAGCGGTATACGCTACGGACAAAGCCGTTTCAATCCCCATCGCTCCTGAAACTGACAAAGCAAACTCGCAGTCCTGCTCTACTCTTGTGAGTGGCTTGTGGTCCGAAAATACAATCTGGATTTGATTGTTTTTTACAGCATCCGCCAAGCCTTCCGGTCGACTTCTGATCGGAGGTAAAATATACAGACTCGGATTGTATAAATCGCATTCAACTGAGGCATCCGAGAGTAATAATGAGCGTGCTGTTGTTGCACACACAACGTCTGACATGCCCGAAATCGTTACCGCATCGCCAATGGGTAAAGTACAGCACTTCACTTCCGTATCTCTCTGTACAGCCCGAATTCTTGAAACACCAATCTCCTCACTGGCCAGTGGTATCCCCGCCAAGCCTATGCGAGTGGACACCGCTCCTTCATGCATCACGCCTTCCGATCGCAGGTCAGGATCACTGGGAGTGAGAAACACTGGCAAACCCAATCGCTCTGCATACTGCAATGCTCTACGCAAAACAACGGTGGAAGCAATCGGCCGATTCCCATCACACAACCCTACAATTCCTGCCCGTTGCATGAGACCCAACTCAGCGATCTCTTCACCATCTAGACCTGTGGTCAAGGAACCCAGAGCATGGTAGCGAATCGGATACTTAGCTGATCTGGCCAGTAAATCTGTTACCACTGCAGGATTGTCTACACAGGGTGCACCCCATGGTCCAAGAACCAAATCTGTATAGCCACCAGCCATAGCAGCTGCTGTCAGTGTATCAAACGTTTCACGGTGCTGAACACCCAACTCCCCACAGAACGTACGTACGTCTACCAATCCAGGGACTATCCACTTTCCCTTGCAGTCCACAACGGTAGTCGAATCCGGTATTGATGGCGCACCATCACCATCTGATGTATAGATCCCCTCTATGACACCATCGACAATCCACACGTCTCCAACTGTGTTCCATCCATCTTCGGGACAGTAAATACGCCCACCTTTCAGAACATGCCGCATCACACCCCCGATTGACCTGACAGTGCCAAATGAAGCAGTGCCATACGAATCGCAATGCCATTTGTGACCTGTTCCATCACAACAGACCTTGGATCATCTAGTACATCCGGCATCATCTCAACACCATGATTGATGGGACCCGGATGCATGATTAGGCAATGAGACTGGCATTTGCGTAATCTATCCATGTTGAGCCCATACAAGGAGGCATATTCTTCTACTGAAGGCAGCATCGCTCGACCAAGCCGTTCTCGTTGAACACGCAGCATCATTAGCGCATCCACAGAATCAAGCAGTTCATCTATAGAGTGAGCGATTTCCACCCCCAGACCGGCATATTCCTTGGGACACATGGTTCCTGGACCCGCAATACACACAGTGGCACCCATTGTTTGCAAACCGAAGATATTGGACCTAGCCACCCTAGAGTGTCGAATATCTCCAACAATTCCAACTCGCTTGCCACGCAAATCCCCCAAGTGGTCTCGCATTGTCAGCATATCCAGCAATCCTTGAGAAGGATGTTCATTGATGCCATCACCAGCATTGATAACCGACCAATCAAAATGCGAAGCCAACAAATGTGGCGCACCCGTTTGTGAATGACGAAGGACCATCGCATCCGGAGACATTGCATCCAAATTTTTAGCGGTGTCTAGTAAGGTCTCCCCTTTTTTCGATGATGATGTCGCCGCCGAAAACGAGATCACATCTGCACTCAAACGTTTTGCGGCCACTTCAAACGACAGCTTCGTACGCGTTGAATTTTCGAAAAAGGCCATGATAACCGTGCGTCCACGTAGGGTTGGAACCTTCTTCACCGCCCTTTTTGAAACCGTTCGAAACTGGACCGCCGTATCCAGAATGCGTGTCAACTGGACATCAGTCTTCCCCCGCAATCCCAGCATATCTTTGGGCCAGTTCTCCACCAGCGTTTCATTGGATTTCACTTGCATCACTTTGTATACGCTCCATCCTGTACATCGATCCGATCGCCGTCTCCATTTACGCTCAAATTCACGAGGACCTTCGCTGTTTTAGGACTCTCTATGAGTTCACCAGTAAAGTCAGGTTGGATGGGCAATTCCCTACATCCTCGATCAACCAACACCAGCAACTTTATCCACTCTGGACGACCGTAATCCATAATCTCTTGAATGGCTGCACGAATGGTCCGCCCTGTAAAGAGAACATCGTCCACCAATACAATCTTTTGCCGATCAACAGTCAACGGTAGATTCGAGCCACCCAAAGACAGATGCTCAAGCCCCGTATACAAATCGTCTCGATATAGGGTGATATCGATGTGGTATACGGGTGGACTATACCCAGAACGATGCTGAACAGCAGCCGATAATCTATGGGCTAATGTATCACCACCACGAACAATACCGACAAAGACAAACTCACCGAGAGACTCTGCAACAAGCCGATCCGACAGTTGCTCTATCCACGCTTCAATATCCGCTGAACTTGCGTGATAGGATGTTGATTGACTGTCCATAACAAAATCACATCACCGTTGATCAATAACGCCATTGCGATTGACAGAACTGTAAACAGAGTACTCTTTGGATAAATCTAGTGGCATCCCTGGAATATTCAAAGTGATCGGCGTTACCCAGATGCATTCAACACTGAACTGGGACGAACTTTCTCTCAAAGAGCAATCCCTGTCATCAATGTACAGAGGGATGTGTTCTTTTTTCATTCCACTGTACAACTTCTGCTCTGCGGCGCTGGAAGAACCGGTGACCTCATAGGTTAACACTACATCTTTGACGATCTTCTTCATACTCCATGCTACCCAAAACGGAGGGAAATAGATGGAGACTGAACCGAGTAAGACAACGACAAAAACGAGAAGCAACCAGTTTTCGATCTTTCCGCGTTGGTGATTTCGATGCATCGAACTCATGTGTATTGACCCTTTGTACGTTCAGCTATTTCTCGTCCAATTTTAACACAGCCATGAATGCATCTTGTGGAATTTCCACAGAGCCAACAGACTTCATTCTCTTCTTACCCTTCTTTTGCTTTTCTAGCAATTTACGCTTTCGAGAGATGTCTCCACCGTAACACTTGGCTGTAACGTCTTTTCGCATGGCCCTAACTGTAGAACGAGCGATGACCTTGTTTCCAATCGCAGCCTGAATCGCCACCTCATACATTTGACGAGGGATAAATTCTTTGAGTTTTTGCGTGAGGGCATTCCCCTTGTAAAAGGCATGATCTTTATGACAGATGATAGAGAGTGCGTCTATAGATTCCCCGTTGACGAGAATATCAAGCTTGACGAGATTACTGGCTTG
>CALDQI010000634.1:0-1386 GCA_937911635.1 uncultured Pseudomonadota bacterium
GGAACTGGCGTTGAATGTAGGATATGAACGAATTTGGTTTTCTGAAACAAGGGTCAAATCAAATCAGTCAACGTTTCGGGATACCCAAGTACCGTGATTTTACCTGTAGCATCAATGATCACCTCCACCTCATTTGTTTGAGTCGGCTGTTCGCTGATACGACTCAATGGAGGGTAGAATAGTTCCTGGTTCTTTGATCCACGCCATTGTAAATTGGTATCGCGTAATGACTCCTTATAACGCCCGGTGACAACAACATCACAATCGCGCAATACCACACTCCATTCGTCATTATTTTTCAGTTCGAAGAGATTATATCCCGTATACAAAAATATAGTAAGTTCTGTTTCCCGTCGGATTTTTTCCAATAACCATATGGTTTGAGATTGTTGTAACGGTTCGCCACCCAATAGACTTATCCCATGGAGATTGGGGGTCTGCACAATCTTCTCAAAAAGTTCTTGGCGATGAATGAGAGTCCGAGCGGCAAAAGACCACATCCGCTGATTCCAACAGCCCGAGCACCCTAAGGAACAACCTTGAAACCAAACAACAAACCTTGAGCCCGGACCGTAAATATGACTTTGAGGCTCGATGTGCGCAACATTAAAAAACTCACCATAATCTATACTCATGGCTAAATAGATCGACGCAGTACCAATTGAATCTTACCCTCTTTGGTAATTTCTTTAATCGAGTACCCCTGAGCTTTTGCCTTTTCAATTACCCGTTTCCGAGTTGCTTCCACACGAGCCCGGCGCTCGGCTTCTAAACGTTGGCGTTCTTGTTCTTCGAGATGTGCTTGGTACTCTACATATGCAGACTGATATTGCTGATCAACATCACGTAAGAACTGAGCCACCCTTTTATATGGTTTTGTCATCACTTGAGATATTACACGACCAGAGATTTCACTAGAGTCATGACGCAACTGATACTGTGTTCCCACCTTTCGGAAATGCTGCGGTCCATAGTAATCCGTTCGATTCAAGACAATATCACCAACTTGAATACCGCCACGATGTGTGTATTGATGTACATTTTTAGCGGTGATCAAGAGCGGATTGGTGTCAAGAATAGTCAAGGCCGTAATCAAGACCTCTTCAATCACAAACGGAGTTGTGGTTTGAATTACAGCACTCATGTCATTTCCGTCTTAACGTGTTCTTTTTTTGGACAGATTGTTTTTGTGTCTGGTGATACTCATCTGTCGTTTTACTCGATACCACTTGGGCTTCTTTATCCAACAATGTCTCTAAGGCATCCAAGCAGGACTCCCCTTTGAAACCGGATGTTTTAGCATGGATACCACCCTGTTCATCAATGGTAATGACAATCTTTTGTTCTGGCATTGTTATTCTCCTTTTCGCACGCAAAGTTTGGCTT
>CALDQI010000635.1:0-4688 GCA_937911635.1 uncultured Pseudomonadota bacterium
AAATTTCGTCTCGCATCTCGCCGTTTACCCAAAATTTCGTCCAAATTTTTCTTCAACGGCCACTTTTCAACGCCGCCGTGACTTTTCTCGGGCTATCCACAACTAGCGCGATATGACTTCTACCCGTTTGAAACGCATTCAGTAACTCATGTAGCCCCATGGTTTTTGACACGACCAGTGGAGGGCGCAGGCCTAGCGTGCTTACACGGCGGTTGTCGTCGGGGGATATTACGATCAAATTTTTGACCAGCATGATACCACGGATGTTGTGCGGATCACTTTCGTAAATCGGGATACGAGAGAATCCCGCGGCTACGATGCATGCCATTCGTTCCATCGTCAAAATCGTGTCTGTAGAAAGCATGTAAACCCTGTCAAGTGGCGTCATGATGTCTTCTAGATTGATTCTACTCATCTGTAACGCGCCCGTGACCATCTGAAATTCATCGTGATTAATCACTGCGGATTTTCTCCCTTCGCTCCGCGCCGGGGACGTCGGTGCATTCAAAGCTTGAGTTGCAGACCTCTGGAGATACTGTTTGCCCCGCAAATGCCGCATCATCCCCGTCAATTTCGCCTTATTGATGACTTCGTCGTCATGACCAAGCCACGCATCTAATACCAATGCCAGCGGCCACGCGATAGGACAAAATAACAATTGCAAAAAGCGCACCACAGGCACAAAGTGACTCGCGATTTCCCACTGCCGCGGCCCTGTGAAGACCGCGCTCGGCAAAATCTCGCCGACCAGAAGCACGCCCCCGACGGAAAGTAAAATTGCCATCCAACTGGGAACCAGCGTGTCCAAAAAGATCGGCAAGGCTTCATTCGCGAGTGAGTTCAGCAGCAGCAATGTGACTAACATGAAATGGTGATTAGAAAGAATTGGCCGTAACCGCTGCGCATACACTTTATCCTCCAAAAGTTCCTCCCGCTCTTCTTCGTTGTCACAATCCTCTTCGATAGAAACGCCATCCTGATCGGGATCCAGACGCAAATCATACTTAGCATCTGAAATGTATCCACAACCTGTTGTCAAACCCAGCAACCATACGATTCGCATTTGTACTCCACATATATTTATTATGAACTGACCTGAAGAGCCGTCTCATAAAGCATCATGTGTATATTTTATGACTGCAGAGCAATAAAATCAACCACTCTTTTATAATTTCGAGTCTAGACAATTCGAAGGGTTCGGAAATACACCCCTTATTGCATTTGGACGTCCAAATCCCCTGTTTCATCAACCGCCAATTCCATCAATCCAAATGGAGTGTCTACGTCTGTAGTAGCAGCGAACTGTGCATTCAAACGTTCACCATTTTGAAGCAAGTCCCAAAGAGAACCAATGACCGACAATGAATCGATCGTAATGGGCAATCGAACCTTTTGATTCGGAGTCGCCACCTCAGAATCCCCTCCGTGGATTACCTCCTCAAGATCATCTACAACACCGGACAAGGTCGAAGCGCCTCCGAGTGACAAGTCATACGCAAATCGATTGAAAATGAGGTTCGACGCATGTTCATTGTCTACATCCATCACCAAGTCTAGTGTGATCTCGCTCCAACTCAAGTTTTTGACCCGCAGCTTGTTCAATGAGAATTTAGGTTTGCGCAACGCAGGAAAGTCACCGTCTGCGTCATAAGGCAAATACACAACCTCAGCATCTTCATTGGATTCAGTGGTGGAGTTTACTGTAACCAATGTCGATGAGTCCAATCGCAATCCAAAATCCCCGCTGAGCCCAAATGGCAAGCTGTCACTGCCTCGAGCAGCTTGAACCATATCAAATAGATTGGCAAAAACAATATTGGTTGGCAAGGATACTTCTGAAGCCCCTGCCGCACCAAGCAACAAACCATCTGGGTTGTCCCCATCCATCCATGAAACCTCCGCAAAGGCCAACGAATATGAAAAGTCTTCAATATCAATACCGACGGGGTTTGGATTGTCGATGGCAAAAAGGAATTCTGTATCCACCTCCTCAAAGGTCACATGATTCACCTGAAGACCATCAAAAGCAACCGTTGGTAAAAACTGAGATAGATATGGGTTGTCTTGGATGGCTTCGCAACCGGTTCCAAAAACGACTAGTGGCATCAAAAGAATGGAAATAGGTGGCTGTCTCATATCAAACTCCGGTGAATATTTTCCTTTAAATATACGTTACTGTACTGGATTTATTTTATATCATATAAATTTTTTACAGAAAGAAGTCGGTATATACTAAAATTAGCGCATAAAATACAGTACACTACAGTATGCAATCGGGAGAGTGTATGAACCTCAGACATAGTGTGATATGGCTACCCATCTTCGCCACAGTTGGTTGTGAAGTCGGACTCACCACGGCTACCGTAAAGACAAACGATTCCGGGCTCGAACAAACCGATGAACCTTCCTCGGAGCCGAGCGATGATACCAGTGCTGAACCTGCTGATGAGCCATCAATGGAACCGGCTATCGAACCTTCCGATGAGGTTGGTTCTCCAGACACAGATGATGATGGCGATGGATACTCTGAAAACCTTGGAGACTGCAACGATTCGGATGCCAGTATCGGACCACACGCCCTAGAAATACCAAGTGATGATTTTGATCAAAATTGCGATGGAATGGAACTTTGTAATCAAGATTCCGACTCAGACGGATACGCCACTGAAACCGTGATGATCAGTCAGGATGTCATCTGCGGGAATGATACAGGAGAAGCGACTGCCTTCTCCCCTACCACAGACTGTGATGATTATGACCCAAGTGTTTTCCCTATGGCAACTGAAGTCCCAAATGACGGTATCGACCAAGACTGTGATGGAGTCGATGCTGGGAACGGAGGAGGACAAACCGACCAAGATGGCGACGGGTTCGACTCATCCATCGATTGTAATGACTATGATGCCACGATTTATCCAAGTGCTCCTGAGATAGCAAATGATGGTATAGACCAGGACTGTGATGGGGTCGACTCTACCAGCAGCTATCCCGACTATGACGGTGATGGATACGACTCATCCATAGATTGTAATGACTACGATGGTTCTATTTACCCAGGTGCCTATGATATCCCAAATGACGGTATCGACCAGGACTGTGACGGGGTCGACTCTACTTCTGGAAGCAGCTGCTACAGCAATGAAATGCTTGACTGCAATGGAAACTGTGTGCCCATCAGTTGGAGTGGTGATGGCTTCTGTGATTCTGGAGTGAACTCGTGGCATGGAAACACAGTGGATTACAACTGTGCCAGTTTAAACTATGAAGATGGTGATTGCAGCTCCGGTACAGACTATGATGGAGACGGGTATGATTCATCTATTGACTGCAATGACTATGATGCTTCGATTTATCCAGGCGCTCCAGAAGTGTTTAATGATGGTATTGATCAAGACTGTGACGGGTCTGACTCTCTCAGTAGCAACTGTGCCCCGAATGAATTGGTGGATTGCAATGGAAATTGCGCTCCAATTAATTGGGTGGGCGACGACTATTGTGATGATGGGACGTATTTTCACAATGGAAATTCGATTAACCTAAACTGTCCCACATACAATTATGACGATGGTGATTGCGGTACCGAGGATGCTGATGGGGATGGGTACACAAATGACGTAGATTGTGACGATACAGATCCTGCCGTTAATCCAGATGCGACAGAGATTCCTGCTGACGGAATCGATCAAGACTGTGATGGTATTGATCCATTGTGTGATGCTAATGAAACGTTGGACTGTAACGGAACGTGTGCCCCATCGGTATGGTTGGGAGATGGATTCTGCGACGACGGAACAGCCAGCCCTTACAACGGAAATCAAATTGACTTCTCTTGCGCACTCAACAATTTTGACGATGGCGATTGTGCTGTGAGCATTGATTTAGACGGAGATGGTTTTGTTGAAGAAGACGATTGCGATGACAGTGATGCATCGATTTATCCTGGTGCTCCAGAGATTCCAAATGATGCGATTGATCAAGATTGCGACGGCACCGACGCACGAAGTTAATCTGTTTTCTACAGTTGTGTAACGATTCATCGAAATCTAGATATAGATTCGGACGAAGGGACTGTTTGCAGATACATTCCCCTTAGTTCATGCTGTTTTAAGCACCATTCATTAAAGGGGGTTGCATGCGGATTTTGGAAAAGCGGGTTTACGTTGGACCCAACTTGTACGCCAATTTTAAAGTCATTCGATTGTTGCTGGATTTGGGCTCCTTAGAGCATCATCCGTCGGCTGAGATAGATGGGTTTGTCGATCGTCTTGTTGAGGCTGTACCGAGTCTTGGCGAGCACGGATGTTCATATGGGACAGAAGGTGGATTCATCCGTCGTATGAGAGAAGATCGTGGGACGTGGATGGGACACATTCTTGAACACGTTGCGTTAGAATTGCAGGACCTGGCGGGTTCTGAAGTTACGTTTGGTAAAACGCGAGGTGCGGGCGAAGAAGGTCAGTATCATGTCATTTATGAATATGAGGATCCATGGATGGGTGAGCAAGCGGGTGAACTTGCACTTCGTTTAATTCACCACTTGTTGCCGGAGAATCTTCGAGACAGTGCTCATGTTGACGACGACTTTAACTTTGCCTATGAGTTGGAAACTTTCATTAAACGTTCGGAAAAGCGTGCACTGGGCCCCAGTACCGCATCGCTGGTCCGTGAAGCCGAAAAAAGAGGCATCC
>CALDQI010000636.1:0-3000 GCA_937911635.1 uncultured Pseudomonadota bacterium
GTAGTGATCGTAGCAGAAGTTCTCGCAGTACGGGCAGCCGGCGAGCGAGCTGTGCAGCGGCGCGCTCGCAGGCAGCTCTAGCATCGGCCTGGCTGGGGTTCGCGTTAGGGTTGGCATTAGGGTTAGCGTTAGGGTTCGGGTTCGGGTGAGGGTTAGGGTTAGGGTAAGGCCAAGGCTTAGGCTTAGGGTTGGGCTTACGCTTAGCGTTAGCGTTAGGGTTATCTACCCCCTTACCTCTCCCCCGTGAGGGCGTCGATCTTCATCGCCTCGACCTTGGTGGCCTTTGTACCATCAGACCACAACACCATGGTACCAGTCGCAATTTCAATCGCATCCGCATCATGTTGACTTTGGTCCAATAAATCGAGTATTGTTGTACCCATCCATTCTGAATATTTGGGTGTGGTTTCAGCATGTGCGGATGGCTTCTGAACCGTCACTTCATCAAAACGACCGAAGGACTTCTGGATGAATGCGGTATGAAACGTCTCACCAACATAAACAGGATATGCAACACCAACAGATGATACCCCCCCATATTTTTTTCATACGTCCAGCACCCTGTATTGGGTGCAAGAGTTCCATAATCCAATGTACAAATACGGGTCTCTGTCGTATTCAGCTGAGATTCAATGGTTTGTAGAGTAAACTTGGTTCCTACAGCATGAGATGGTACTGATTCTACATCTTTCCAATCCACCAACGCAAACTTAAAAGAACCTGTTGAATCTTCCACCAACGGTTGACCAGGTAAAATGATGGTCCGCAAACCATCGGCATGGGTCTGTACAAAAGGTTCCATCAAAACTGGCATAAGGTCTGAACGAGATACCACCAAGTCGATTGTGTAACTGTCTATCCAAGAGAGCGCATTAAAAGTGTCCTCCGTCTGTGTCGTTCTTAAATGAATCCACCCATCCGTCTCACCTCTATATTCAAATAACAATGGCACTGGACTTGCATCAGGCAGAGGTTCAAATATGCGATCACCATTGATCTTTGTTCGAATAACAGATCTCGAATCTACATATACCCATTCCGTCGTTACTTTAGCACTCGCAACGGATACAAATGACACTGTTCCTATGGACAATATCAGATACTGGAATAGCAGGAATATCATAAGGATGTTGTTCAGTAAAAGAATACGTGGATATCAAAAGGCGGATATCCGATGTATAGTAAATATAAATGTCTGTATCGGATATGATGGTTCGTTTCTGTAATCATATCTATTCAAAACACAACATTTTTCAACACATCGGAGGGATTCAGCATGTACCTACTTTCAACATTTGCTCTTTTCAGTAGTCTCCAGATCGCTGAGGCTGCTCCCACATCGACTGCACTAGAATTAAGCCAAGCATTTTACGACTGGGACTGTGTAAACGGTGCGGTAGAAGTCAAGGTACGGACCCATGAATGTTCAAACACTGGACTGTACTCTATGACGGCAACGGTGAACACAACACATGGACAATCGATAGAGGTCAAGTTGAAAAATGACACACCGTGTGCAGAAACCATATGGCTAGCCTCTATCCCCGGAATCTCTTGCACCTCAAAAGGACACAGTCCCGTAACCAAAGTTTCTGTGAGCGCCCAAGTGGACCGAATCAAATGGAAGGCTGCGCTAGACGCACAGAAATGAAATTTGTACGCTCGGTCTACAAGCGGTTTACCATATCTGTTACACTGACAATGAATACCATCAATAAAGATGGCTAGACCATAGAAAACTGACAGGATTTCACAATGATGCTTGGTGTATTGACCACTCTGACACTCTCCGTTGCGATGGCACAAGACTACGGAGACAGTGAAGAATCCAGAAAGACGATTGGTGTATGGAATTTCTCGGTCGTGTCTGATGCAGGAGAGTTTGACCAAGAACTGCTCCAATCCACCTTAGAAGAACGAACGAGAGAAGCGATACTCCCTCTGATACAACAGCACAGCGAATTGAAGTTGGTCACACCGGAAAACCTCCAAATCTCTGGACCATTACCAGTTGGCAATCGAGTTTTAGAAACCAGTCGAGCATTGGGTTTGGATTATGTGATCGTTGGAAAAGTCTATGGTACCAACAACGTCGATTGTGTTTTAAAACTGTATCATGTCAATACCGGCAGTTTGTTGCAACAGGTCAGTCTATCCACAGCCAACACCACGGTTCTCACTCGAGAGTTGCCACCGCTTGTGGATGACCTTCTAGTACCCATTTTACAAACCAACAACCAAAATGCACACAATATCATCGCCAGTTTTGAGGCAGCCCCACGTGAAGACACCTTATTATTTGTCGATGGTAAGGTACGCTGTCAATCCTTGCCCTGTTCTCTCAAAATCAGAGAAGGCAATCACAACATCCAATTTCACAACCCCTATTATGAAGTGTGGGCAAAAGATCTCTATCTCGAGCCGAATGCCGATGTGACCACTAGACTTAAACCCAATTTTGGTCTTCTGACGGTCATCAGTGAACCAAGTGGTATTCAGTTTGAGGTTGATGGTGTCTCTATGGGTAAAACCCCACTCGAAAAGCATCGTATCGAACAAGGACAACACGAGATATCTGTATTGGACCCCTGCTATACTGGGCGCGATCAGTCCTTCACCATCAACACTAAGGACAGTGAGCGGATTCGCATCATTGGTGTTCCGAGACAAGCCGGTATTGAAGTCTATCTAGAGAATCCCACTCAAGAAGCCAAAGTGTACATCGATGATTCCTATGTTGGCAAGACACCGCTCTCGACGAATATTCCAATGTGTTCCCGTCGAATCACAGTCGAAAACGAGTATGGAATCTACGAGAGCTCCTTGAGTCTACGAGAGTCCGAAGTCGAAAAACTAGAGGTTAAACTCCGAAAGAAGCCGAAAAAAACTTCTCGCGCTAGCAAGTCAAGCAAAGCTGTACGACAGGCGTTAGGTGCTTCTAATGTTGAAAGATGCCCGACATCGGGCAACAGCCGCATATCGACACACGGCGCCAATGCT
>CALDQI010000637.1:0-2826 GCA_937911635.1 uncultured Pseudomonadota bacterium
ATACTGTGATGGTCAGTTCAACGATTGTGAGGATGTGGCATACACCGCAACGGGTGCCCCGACCGATGAAACGGATGATGACGGCGACGGATTTGTTGAGTGTGAACTTACAACGGGTGTCCCATGGGCGATTGCAGAGACAGATCCTGCAGGTGCTGCCGTTCATTACACAGATGGATTTGGGTGTTACTGTGATGGACCATGTGGTGACTCCACCACCATCTGTTCCGACTACTCAGGTTCTGTGTGCAATCCGGTAGCCTTGCTGTGCACCACGATTGGCGGTCATGGGGACTGTGATGATACGGATACTTGGGTATTCCCAAATGCTCCAGATTTGTGTGACGGTCAATACAATGCTTGTGGGACGACAGATTTCTCTTTGGTCAACGTACCAGATGATGAAGCGGATTTGGATGGCGATGGGTATGTCGAGTGTGCAGAAGACGGCTCGATTTGGGCTGGTCAAGATATCCCAGTGGGGTATGGAGATTGTTCTGACAGCGACCCGACAACGAATGGCTCAGCGGGCGAGATCTGTGATGGTCTATTCAATGATTGTGCCCACCCTCAGAAATCTCAATTTGAAGGAATTGTAGGGGATTGCTACTGTCCATCGACAGATTGTCAGATTGATGACAACGGTGATGGTGCATCCGATTGTCTGGATTCTACAGGGAATACGTGTACTCCTACAGATGAAGATCAGGACGGATTCGCTGACCATTGTAATGAGTCTGCAACTGCTGTAAGTATCGCAGGGACAGATTACTTTGGTGTTGAGGTTGAATGCTATTGTCCAACTCAGGATTGCCAACTGGATACTACTGGTGATGGAGAAGTGGATTGTTATACTCCAACCGGAGATGTCTGTGCTGTAGCTGATGATGGAACCGGTCGTGCACAGACCTGTGCGTTTGGTGATCCGATTCCATTCCTCTTCACCAACAGTGACGGCAATGCCCTTACCGCTCCAATGAATGAAACCGACAACGATGGCGATGGTTTTGTAGAGTGTGAATATTTTGATGATGTTTGGATTGGTGTCGCAGGAGATGGCGTTACTGGAGGATCTGATTGCAACGATAGTGATGTGTTGGTGTTCCCAGGTGCGACCGAATATTGCGATGGTCAGTACAACAATTGTTCTGATTTGACCTATGACATCAATGGTGCACCTGCAGATGAGTCTGACGTTGATTCGGACGGATATGTTGAGTGTTCCCTTACTGCAGGAATCGACTGGGCAGGAAACACTGTCCCAATCGGTGACGAAGATTGTAAAGACGATGATGTGACGGTATATCCTGGTGCCACAGAAGTCTGTGATGGTCAATACAACAACTGCTCTGTGTTTGGATACGATGCAAACCTCGCTCCATCCGATGAAACGGATGATGATGCGGATGGCTATGTAGAATGTTTGGATGGTGAGATGGTCGACATCGTTGGATGTGCATGTGCTTCTGCAGCAGATACCGACAACGATGGCATCTGCAACAATCAAGATAACGACGATGACAACGACAATTGCGTCGATAACTTGGACCCGAATCCACTGACTTTTCAGGGTGACGCGGATAACGATGGCACACCCGATGATTGTGATAATGGTTATACGATTCTGGCCGATGACTTTGAATCCGGTGCCACCAGTTGGAATGCAGTCATCAATGGGAACGAGCAGCCGATGACTTGGGCTGCGTCCACGGAACGTGTTTACACCGGTAATACGTCGTGGCGCCTGTCTTACCCTGAGACACTGGACTCAAACAGTCCGATACCAAGTGGCTCGACGCTTCTTGTTCATGACACCGTGACATTGCCTCCGTTGGGGCCGAACCAAAAATTGACGCTTTCGTACCGTCAGTTTTTCGATTTTGACCGTGAAGATGAAACCACATGCCTGGGGGACCTTCCGGCGCTGCCTGGAACCAATGGAGACGGCGGTGTTGTGGTAGTCAATGTAGCAGGCACTGAAGTCATCCTTACGCCAGAGCGAGGCTACTCCGAACAGCTTGCTGATATCTACGCGGTCGCAGGATTGGCTGGAACCTGTCAGGACCATCCAGATACCTCCATCTTCGGCGGTCGTTCGCGTAAGTTTGCCAATGGTGGCTTTGATGCAGTGCACGTGGATTTAAGTGCATACGCAGGGCAGAGTGTCGACGTTGGTCTTAAAGGTATTTGGGACTGCGGCAATTGCTACTGGGAGACCGGGGAGACGGCCGAAGGTTGGTACATTGACGATGTGGAGCTGGTAAGAACCACCTGTGGGAACAATGTCGTCGAGCTTGTGCAGCCGGAGCGCGCCGACGTCCGCCGGGCCGCGCGTCTTCACGTCGACGGCCCAGTCGCATTTCAGGCCGTTCGACACGGCGAGGAAGGCCCGCAGGTCCACTGGCAGCGCGTAGCCCGTGTTCCGCTCGAAGCCGTCGAGGTCCGCCGCCGTGCAGCCGGCGCGCGCGTCGACCTGAATTTGCGTCACGCCGAGCTGCTCCTGCAGGTACGTCGGGAGCTTAAAGCAGAGCTCGTCGACGAGGGCGCGGCCTTTTAGTGGAGGCATGTTTTTTTTAGCTCTTGGTGGTGGTCGACGCTCGCAGTGGTGGTGGTTCTCCTGGGCAGTGCTTGCCACTGAATTTATAGAGCCAGTGTGACGTTATAACGAGTTCTGCTGTGCAGACGGCAGAGCTGTGAGCCGCTGCGGCGGCTGCCGGCTGTATTGCTAGTGTCTTACAGCCGCTAGCGGGTCCGGAGGCTTTCTTTTGGAGCGTCCACCTTATGTGTGAAACGGCGTTCCACCCCTCGTGCCACGACTCGTGATCG
>CALDQI010000638.1:0-7177 GCA_937911635.1 uncultured Pseudomonadota bacterium
AAGATTGACTGGGTGGAAGGCGGATTTGTCACAGAGATCCAAAGGTTTTTGTGGTGGGATTGCTTTTTGTCATGTAATCTAACCATATGACACCAATTTTGCTTGCTACTCTATCAATGATGCACACGGCTAACGCTTACAATCCTACATGGACAGAACTTAAATCTGATGAGGGTTGGGCAGTTCAGGACACGATTCAAACAGAAATAGGGTCTGTGGTAGTCTCTAAGAAGATGGTAGACGGATTTCCCTGCTTTAAAGGCGAGATAGAGTACGATGGTGTGTTGGATATACCGTTGCTGATTGAAATTGCCGCAGATGCGGAGAGTGCTATGGATTGGTCATCAGCAGGGGTTACAGAAGCCGAGACATTGGCGCGTACAAAAGGCTATGCAGAGTACTACCAATTTCTTGATTTACCCTTTCCATTGTCCGATAGATTTTGGATGCTCCGGGGATACTTTGAGCAAGAAGATGCTGTGCATTATTTTCGCTGGGAGCCTTTGGTAAAGGGAGGAGCGCACAACACAAAATATCAGCAAGTGACAACCGCTCATCCAGATGCTCTGGAACCCAGCATCAATATCGGTTCATGGATACTGTACAAATATGATGGTAAAACCCATGTTGAAGATAGACTTTGTTCTCATCCCTCGGGAAGTGTACCAGTATCTATGCAGAGTATTGCCACGTCAAAAACGCTGCCGACAAACGTTGCAGAGATTATCATGGAAACCAAAAGACGGATGGCTGAATGAGCAAGACGATATTGGTTGCTGATGACGAAGGATTGCTCCGTAGATTGATTGAGCGGGTTCTGATGAGGAACGGATACACCGTTGTACTTGCCAAAGATGGTGAAGAGGCTTTACAACAGCTTGAGAAGCATTCGATTGATATAGCCCTGTTGGATGTCAATATGCCAAAGCGCTCAGGCTTGTCAGTGTTGGAGGTCATTCAAACTACTTATCCCACAGTAAGAACGATTGTAACGTCGGGAGACATCGACAGCGTCTACAGTCACGATGCCTCAAAACGACCGTCAGTGTATTTGGCAAAGCCTTTTCGGATGGAGCGGTTGTTGGGAATTCTTTAATAGTGACCCAACGTTTTCAAGGACTCTACAACAAAGGCGACCTCCGTTAAGAGACCGCCTCGTGGTTGGTCCTGAGGACCAAGGATGGGTTCTAAGCCACTTTACTTGGCTGCACCCTCTTCCTGTGCCTCTACTGCCTCATCAGACATTCCGGATGGAAGTTTGAAGTTGCGTTCGATTTCACGCTTACGACGATGAATCTTTCCGCTTGTAAGGTCCTTACCGTACTCACGATCTGCAGGCTCATATCCCGTCAGGTGGCTGGTATCCGGATTTGGAAGAAGTTCGGATTTCTCCAATAGAGATGTTGCCAGTTTACGTGCAGCGGCATCACAGTTCTTAGAGTCGCTGAGGGCACGGAACGTCTGCTCTACACGAAGGCTAGTGGCTCGGAGGAAGTAGAGTACCGTTTCCAAGTTCTCTTCTGAACCAGAACGATCGATCTCAGTTTGAACCCGTGAGGCAGAGAGCGCCATTGTGCTCAAATCAACGGTGATATCGACTGTTCTCCCCATAAACAGCTGTCTTGTTTCAAGCTTAGGGCCAAGCAAAACCATGTTCTTGAACGTTTGGAATGCCAACTTCTTACTATATCCGTCTACTTTTCTGAGCCAGGGTCTTAACTTAGGGTGAAACTGACTAAAGGATTTCGTGAACGAAGGAGCAAATAGGCCAAGTGTCCATGGAGCGTAAATGGTCGCACATTTAAAAACAGTGGCGAGTTTCTCTCCAATTGGAGTCTTGGAACTGAACAGTGGCGCCGCATTCGACAAATGAAAGTCCAAACACTCGCGAGCTACGAACAAATTCATGACATCAGTCGTACCTTCAACAATACGATTAATTCGACTATCTCGAAGGGCTCTTTCGTATGGGAATGGGTTTTCACCTCGAACTTCCAAACTCGATCCTTTCTCATATCCGCGGCCACCACGAAGTTGTAGAGCGATATCGGCAACCGTCCACAATTCTTCTGTGTTCCACTTCTTAGCACTGGCGGCTTCAAGGCGAATATCCTTTCCTTGTCCGGACAGAGCGGCACAATAATCGGACAATGCACTCATTGCATAGGCACTACTGGCAATCTTGGACAGTTTGTCAGCACCAGGTTCATGTTTCCCAATGGTTCGCCCCCATTGACTACGAGTCTTAGCCCATCGGGTCGAGAACTCGAGTGCTTCTTTGGCCCCATCTGCAGAAATCGCAGGAATGGAAAGTCGACCATCATTTAATGTGCTGAGAGCCAGCTTCAAACCATTTCCTCTACCGCCGATTAAGTTTTCAGCAGGAACGCGGGCGTCTGTAAATCGAATCAGGCCATTTTCAATTGCTTTAATTCCCATGAACTCACAGCGATGGAGAAGATCAACACCCGGAGTATCCATCTCAAGGATGAAAGCCGAAATTTCGCTAAATTCTCGTCCAGACTTGGATGTTTTCTTCCCAGATACAGCCATCACTACGATCACATCCGCCACGATAGAATTTGTGCACCATAGTTTCTCACCGTTGAGTAACCACGAGCCATCTTCTTGCTCTGTTGCTGTGGTTTTCATGGTTGCAGGATCCGAACCAGCACTTTCCTCAGTCAGACCGAACGCAGAAACCCATCCTTCAGCAAACTTGGGAAGCCACTTCTCCTTTTGTTCCTTGGTCCCTGCTAGTTTGATGGGTTGAGGGACACCAATTGATTGGTGTGCACTCAGTGTAGCAGCAACGGATCCGCAGTGCTTGGCGATACCAGAGAGGATTCGCATATAGTTTTGTTGGCTCATGCCAAGACCACCGTACTCCTTAGGTATTTTGATGGCTAGTAGATTCAAGCGCTTCATTCCACGCCAAACGTGAGCTGGTATGGTTTCAGTTCGATCGATTTCTTCACCATCGATTTCCTTTTTGCACCACTCTTCTACTTTGGCACAATATTCATCGCCGATTTTGGCATCTGCTGGATCTTGTTCTGGGAACGGGTAGCAAAGTGAGACGTCAAAATTACCTAGGAACATTTCACGCATCAAGGACTTAGAAGTCCACTCTGTTTGTCGACTCTCTTCTGCTGCAGCAAGTGAAGCATCTTCTGCTGCACTCCGATTTTTATTCTCAATAGGCATTTCTTCCCCTTTTAACTGTATTTTTATTGTGTGATTAAAAAACTGAATGAACATTCATTCACTCTATAGTTAACATATAGCAAAATTATCCATGTACGTACAAAAAAAGATCACTTCAGTCGATAAATTGGCTATATTCTGCTTGAAATAGAGGGGGATTCATGTCTGAAGATTCACAAGACCCATCCGATAAGATCACTACAAACCCATCTCCGAATGACTCGGTATTGGATTCGGAAATGCCTGAAGTTGGCATAGGTTTGATTGTGTTAGGCGGCATATGTTTGCTGTTTGGGATTGCCATTGGGCTTATCTTTACAGCAAAATGAGCGTACTCGTTTCTGCTTGGAACAACTTTGATCGCTCTGTGAGGCTCTAGAGTGGAATTTCTGTATCGGCTTTGTTACAATAGACTGGTAAGTTTACACATGAGACTGATCAATATTGGATGAGTAGTAGGGTAAACAATTCGATTTATGGAGTGTACTATGTTTCTATTGAGCACCTTGTTGTTTGGATGCAACGAAGAAGAGATTACCCGGTTTGAAGAATTGGAGTACGATAATCTACCTCCGTATTCGGCGATCATTGACTTGGAACCTGCGACACCAATTACAACAGACGAACTCGAAGCATTGATCATCGCAGAGAGCACGGACCCAAATGACGATGCAGTTACGATTTCTTACCTGTGGTACAAAAATGACGAATTGCAAACCGACTTGACAGAATCGACAGTGAGCGCTGACTTGACAGAGGTTGGCGAGGTTTGGACTGTTGCAGTGATCGCATCTGATGGCGTGCTGACGTCTGCAGAATCTCGCCGTTCGGTTACGATTCGCAATTCTACTCCAACAGTTACGGCGTCTTTGCAATGGATTGACGGTGCAGGAAACGTGATGGCAGATTTGGATGCGCCAGGTGAAGATGCGATGCTCTCTGACTTTGGCGGGTACGCTCTTCAGGTGGTTGCCGAAGGATCAGATATTGATGAAACCGATGAACTGACCTTCAGTTATGCTTGGTCTGTCGATGATGCTGATGCCAGCAACGAAGAAGATATTCTAGAAGCAGATGCGATGGATAGAGGTCAATCGTGGGTGGTCACCGTTACAGCTAGCGATGGTTTGACAGACTCTGATCCAGTCGAACTCTCCTTCTCCTTTTACAACGCAGTACCGATGGTTGATTCTGTGTCTTTGATGCCTGATATGCCCGCATTCGGAGACTCTGTCGAATGTATGGCAACCGCGACTGATGATGACGATATCGAACTGACCTTTGAGTATACTTGGACCATCACGAGTGCTGAAGCGGATGAGGACGGCAATCCAGTTACCTCTGAAAGTTCAGACAATCCACTGGATACCAGTACACTTGTAGAGGGTGACAGCATTGTGTGTTCAGCGGTGGCTTCTGACGGTCGTGATACTTCTGAGGCTATGATGTCAGAGAGTGTGACTCTTGCTACGAACACAGCGCCGACAGTGAGTGATGTGGTCATCACAGACCCTGCAGTCGTTGGTGAAATGTTGACCTGTTCAGCTACAGTGATGGATGCAGAAACCGCAAGTCAAGATCTGACAGTGTCCTATGAGTGGACGGATGCATCGGGAGCGGTCTTGAATAGCACGGATATGCTGGATACAACTAGTTTGAATGCTGGAGATATCGTCACGTGTACGGTGACGGCTGATGATGGCAACATGCATGGTCATGACAATGCCAGCGTTACATTGGTTGCAGCCGATTAAATCTTCTTTGGGCTGTACTCTCTCGGAGTGTAGACCGTCTTTATTGCCCATGGCTCATAACTGTGTTAGCAGCACTTTTGATGAGTTCATTTGAATGGAAGGAGTCTCACTATGTCTAGTCCTCACACTCGTTGGATCGATGCCAAGACCTGGATTTGTACCCGACATTTACCCAGTGTGCGGATGGATGCATCCATTGGTATGTGCGCCTTTTCTACATGTGACAGCGTCCGCCCCCGTAGAGAGAGTTTTAATCGGGTCGTTGCTGTTGCGGTAAACTCTCCAGTGTCCAAACCGAGTGCTCCTGTTCAACAGAAAAAGTCTGCTTCCAAAACCAAGAATACTTCGAAAGTTGAAGCGGCTTCGGAGCCAACATCTGCGGCAAAGAAGTGTGCATGGTTCAAATGCAACAAAGGGCCGAATGGTGGCATAGCAGATGCGAGACCGCGATCGAAGTATTGCGGCCGAGCTTGTTCAAACTCTTCTGCGCGTCACCGCCACAAGATTCGTGCCAAAGCGAAGAAAGAAGATTGAGCATACTAGAGCCCCATTTGAGCCAGTAGCCCCAAACACCCTCGGCGACATATATCAAATACCAGTCCAAAGTTTCGTTCGTAATAGGGGTCTGGTACAGATAGCCCTGTCTCGTTATCCGGTTCAAAGTCTCGAAAAAGATGAACTTTGTTCGTATCTTGGTCGTTTCTGGCTAGTGCGAGAATATTACGTTCATTGTCCTTATCCATCGCAAGAATCCAATCGAATCGATCAAAGTCTGCCACGATAAACTGACGTGATCGACTGGGTAAATGAACCCCTTGACGGTTTGCTTCTCGTTGTGAACGCCCATCTGCTTCTTCACCGGCGTGGTAGGCACTGGTTCCAGCAGAGTCTACAACGACAGAGGTGATGCCGCGTTCCTGTAACAAGTGCAGCATCACCCCTTCAGCGGTTGGAGAGCGACAAATGTTTCCAAGACACACAAATAGTACGCGCTGGGTCATTTGTCCCCCCATTGGGTAGGGGTACCCATTAACAATCGTTGTTGTCGTAGTACCAAGTTTGACAGTCAAACTCTGTATCACAGGTTCCAGAACCGAGTGTACTGTCACTGGTACAGTTTCCGTTGCAATCGACGATCTCTCCTGAGGCGCAGGAACTGTTGTCTGGGCAGTCACCATCATCCCAGTTCATAGCTGGGCACATCAAAGAATAGGCCCCAAATGCGCTGGTTGCATCCGCGTTTGGATTGTGGTCACAAATACCATCGCCCTGCCATCCTTGTGGCAAACAGATGCCATTACAGTCTTCGATGTAGCCAGTATTGCAGCTTGTACCAGAAGATTGGCAAGCAGGATCAGATGCACAATCAGAGTCTGCACAATCGGTCAAGGTATCTTGGTCATCATCGATCCCGTTGGTACAGTCACTTTCAGTACTACTGCCAGAGGAGCCAGAGCAGTCTCCGCCGTCATAGTTAAACTGTGCACAATTCAAATCATAGTACGGTGCATTGTCATCACAGATACCATCCCCAATCCATGTGGCTGTGGTACATTCACCAATACAATCAAGTACTTCAGTGCTACTGCAACCTCCAGAAGATTGACAGGCAGGGTCCGAAGAGCAATCCGAATCATCGCAGTCTGTATCCCCATCTTGATCTTCGTCCATACCATCTGTACAATCTGTTTCAGAACTTGGTGTGGTGGATCCGCCACCACTTGATGAAGCATCAGAACCATCACAATCTTGGTCAATACCGTCATCTGGGATGTCGTATGCACTAGAATTAATAGTCGGATCAGAGTCATTACAGTCAGAATAGAGTGCCAAACCGAGTCCGAGAGGGTCATCTTCGTGGAAGTCACCGTCCGCATCAACACGAACACCGCAGTCAGAGCAGTCTGTACCAAATGCACAGGCACTCATACCCAAACCAAGACTGATGAAATCTCCAAAACCACCGTCTTGGCAAGTACCGTCATTGGCGCCATAAAGAATGTTTCCAAATCCATCGGTACAAGTGTCATTGCACACGGTACCAGCTTGGGGGTTTCCACCAGAGCCGTTACCAGAGCCATTACCAGAGCCGTTGCCATTACCACCAGAACCGTTTCCGGAATCCACAATTCCATCACAGTCATCGTCGATACCATTGTTGTCGACTTCAGAGGCACCAGGATTCACATACGGATTGTATGGGTCACAGTCGATGT
>CALDQI010000639.1:0-15286 GCA_937911635.1 uncultured Pseudomonadota bacterium
GAAAATCTTCGGATGGTTCTATTTGTCTATCAACTTGGGAGCTTTTATTTCAACGCTTCTGACACCGTGGCTTCTCAGCAATCCAAAGTTTGGACCAGCTTGGGCTTTTGGAATCCCTGGTGTCTTAATGGCTGCGGCAACCGTCTTCTTTTGGATGGGCCGCAAGGTGTTCATTCACATTCCGGCGGGTGGTTCGGAGTTCATCAAGGAAACATTCAGTGCGAAAGGCTTGGGATCGATGGGTAAACTCTTTGGGATTTACTTGTTTGTCGCTATGTTTTGGGCACTCTTCGATCAAACCGGGTCTGCTTGGGTACTTCAAGCTGAGAAGATGAACCGAAACTTTTTGGGTTTCGAATGGCTGTCCTCACAGATTCAAGCCATCAACCCGATTATGATCATTTGTTTGGTTCCGATCTTCAATATGTATGTTTATCCGGCGATCAACAAGGTGTTTCCGCTTACGCCACTCCGTAAAATCAGCATTGGCTTTTTCGTAACGGTTCCGGCATTTCTCTTGCCTGCGTGGATTGAGATGCAAATCGCGGCGGGTGAAGCCGTCAATATCGGTTGGCAATTGTTTGCCTACGCACTCATCACAGCGGCGGAAGTCTTTGTTTCGATCACGTGCTTGGAGTTTTCGTACACTCAATCTCCAAAGCGAATGAAGTCCTTTATCATGGCGATTTACCTCTTTTCGGTGTCTCTTGGAAACCAGTTTGTGAGCTTCTTCAACATGTTCATTCAAAATCCAAAGCCCCAAATCGAAGTGATGGTAGAGGGTGAATATGTCTTCTCACTCAGTGCAACCGATGGTTCGGAACAAGTTGTACAAGAGATGCTCGTCAATGTACTGGAGACCAAGCCCAAAACAGAGAGAGCAACATCATCCGAGTCCGATGATGACTTGATTCCTCCATCCGTATCCTTTTCCGAGACCCTTCTTGTGACCAAACCAAGTGAATCGATCAATATCTTTGCGTCTGCTGACTTCGGAACTGGAGAAGGAGATACAGCGTATACATGGACAGTAGAAGGACCGTCTGCCGGCAGTATTGCAGACAGCAAAAAGCGGTTCAGTACTTTTGAAGCGTCGAAAGAAGGGGCGTATACGGTCTCTCTTAAATTGGACGTAGGTACCCTATTCGGTGAAGAGTCGCTCAAAGTGTTGGTGACCAATGACAATGTAGCGCCGATTCTGAACTTGCCAGAAAGCAAAGACTTTGTACTCTATGCTCGATGCCAAGGTGTGGGCGGTATTTTTGATTCAGACTGTAAAGAGAAACAAACGCTATCTCTCAATGCTGCAGGTTCTTATGACCCAAATGGTGATGAACTGACTTACGAGTGGAATCTGTTGTCTCAACCAGAAGGTTCATCTCTGACAAACGATGATATTCAAGGTCGTCAGTACGCCTTCTCAACCAGTAAAGTTGCCGGTGCAAACTACTATCTATTCTTTGCTGGGTGTATGTTCCTGACCGCACTGGGCTTCATTCCCTACGCCATGCGATACAAAGAGGAAACCTACATCCAAGATGAATCCGATCAAGAGTAGTTTATATGCTTGCTCAGCGTAATTTTGGCGTGACCATTTGTATAGTTATAGGTCTGATTGCCAATCAGTTGATTCAACAGATTGGGATGATGGTCTATCCTTCACCATCAGATTTGAATACGAATGATATCGATGCACTGCTAACTTACGATGAATTTAATCTGCGATTAGATTGTGAACACACAGTAGATTGGTAAAATAAATGGCATTGAACTCGGATACATACATTCATGGAATTTTATACTGTTCCAAACATTTAAATACATCTCCATTGAATATTCCCGAGAAGCGTTTGATTGGTCTAATGCTTGATTTCTCGGATGTAGAACCGGCAGAGTTGATTTCTGTAATAGAGGTGTCGTACAATCACAATCTACCTGTGTTGGTTAAAAATATGGACTTTAACCAACTAGCCAGCGTGTATTCTAAGCTCGCCTTGTATGGTTCATATCGGTCAGAAATATTTTTTATTTGGTTTCGAACCTATGCTTTATATTTGGGAGACGAAAAGATAAATATGATTCCAAATAAACACCCCTTGTTTATGGCTTCAATAGCAGACAAGAAAATTTTTGTAAACTGGATCAATACCCATTTACGAGTAGGCAAGAGTGAGTTTTTCGAGAAACAAACAAATCGTGATTGGCTGATCAGGCAAATTCGGTACATTTGGCATAAAAAATCTCTTGAAAAGGACATGAATGCAGAAGAAAGGTTGCGTTCCGAACTGTACTTGGTCCTCTCCAATCCAGATGTGAAAGCAAATATAGACTCTTTTTTAGATATCTCTTTTAATTATCGAGTCCCTCAAAATGTTCTCAGTCAAGATCCATCGTTTAAAACGCAGTTGGAAAAGAGATTGCGTTTACTTGGTGTGATGTCAAAGATTTGCATAGAGATTTGGGCCAGGGCTTTATTAACATTTCAAGAAGCGGAACATTTTTTATCGCCACCAGTGAAAACAACACAACAATCAAGAACCACTCAAGAGTCTCCTCCTGTTCGGCCACTTCCTCCCAAATCCAAACAGTCTTCGAAACCTCATCCAAGACCCATTCCAAAATCTTCACACCCAAAGTCAGCCCCAAGACCAGTTCCGCCAGTTAGGTCCACTTCCCCCTTTCCACAACCTGTGCCTCCGCCAACATTGAGCAGACCTCCTACACCAGTAGCGCAGCCAAGTTCCTCCGCATCTGTACAACAGCCGGCTACTGTTGAGGAGTCTACGTCTGGATGTGGCTGCTGGGGGTGTATGAAGTTTATTTTTTTGGCTTGGTTGTTGCTGTTCATACTTGATCAATGTTCTTAGGCTTCACATACTGAGAGTATAAGAAGAACAAAACTATTTGCAGTGCGTTGTGAATGTCCGCGTAGATTTGGACATCAAATGATGCCGAATAGATGTTATGTTTTATTGCATCTACGCCACTGAGAGCCCTCTTGTTCACCTCTAGTCCCAATATCGATCGATAATGTCTGTCTAATCAATCGTCAGACGACGAGACGAACGGATGTGAGTGTTTGTGTTATAACAATTTTTTGTAGACTGAATTTATTGACTATCCAACATCCAATGTTGTTTTAGAGTGGGGTTCCAGTGGCATTAATGCTCGGTTGAGGTGGGAAGGATCTGAGTGATGATTGATTGTATGATTGAGTACCTGATAGATAAGAATGATTGCGATTCATTTTCTCCGCTATTAAGGTCTATATACAAAATGGATAGAGAAAAATGGAATTAGACTCTGATACATATATTCACGGTATTTTGTATTGTGCAGAACATTTGACGCTTTCTCCATTGAGTATTCCCGAGAAGCGTTTGATTGGTCTAATGCTTGATTTCTCGGATGTAGAACCGGCAGAGTTGATTTCTGTAATAGAGGTGTCGTACAATCACAATCTACCTGTGCTGGTTAAAAATATGGACCTTGATCAGTTGGCAAAAGCATATTCAAAGATGGCTTTGTATGACGCATATCGTTTACAGTTACTGTTCATTTGGTTTCGTGTACACAGTATGTACGTAGAGCAAGTATCCGGTACGTCACACGCTCCATTACTTCAGATGTCAGCTCCAAAGGTTTTCGAAAACTGGGTAGATACCACTTTGCGGTTCGGAACAAGTAAGTTCTTTGAGCAAAAATCCAATTGTGCCTGGCTGACGAACCAAATTCGAACCATTTGGAATAAGAATTCTCTTGAAAATGATTTGAATGCTGAAGTATGTTTACGTTCCGGATTGTATTTTGTACTGGAGAATGAAGAAGACACAGAGAATATTGATTCATTTTTAGATATCTCTTTTAATTATCGAGTCCCTCAAAATGTTCTCAGTCAAGAGGTATCGTTTAGAACGCAGTTGGAAAAGAGATTGCGCTTACTTGGGGCGATGTCAAAGATTTGCATAGAGATTTGGTCGAGAGCACTGTTGACGCCTCAGGAAGCAGAACTGTTTTTGGCATCCACATCGATGAAACCAACGTCTCCTAGGATTCAAAAGTCCTCACCAAAGCCTACCCCCAAACCATCTAGCGTTTCGAAACCTCCCCAAACGAAGCCTGCTCCCAAAACCAATCCTGCCTCCAAAACAAAAACTGCGTCGACAAAAGTTCCTGCAAGGAGTCAACCATCGGTTAAACAACCACCACAATCTACATCTCCTTCTGTGCCATCTCAAAATAGCAATACAGGATGGTCGTTCGGTTATTGGTTATTGGCTGTTGCTATAATCGTTCTATTTGTAGGAGTTGTATTTACAGGCGCCGAAGATTCAACCTATACTTCAACGGAGTCGCAATCAGAGTCTGTCAAACCAGCCTCACAGGTCGCTTCCAAGAAGCCTGTTCGCCGTACGTCATCGAGTAAGCAGAAAAAAATAGTCAGTCCTCCAAAAACGACGACAAAGGTAGAATCAGACACTCAAGAGGTGCACCGGACTTTACCACCAGAGCAGAAAAAAGAACCTTTACCGGAACCTATTTCATCAGAAAAGAATACAGAATCTCTACAAGAGTTGAAAGAACGCGTCTGTGAAAAGTTTGTTATAGTGGCACGTAAGGTAATAGACGATTGCCGTTTGAAATGGCGTGGTGAAGGTCCCGAGTTTTTTATTGTATCTTTTGGGACCAGTCCTACCATCGGATTCAATATTACTGATTTTGAATTCGATCCTCCGCATAAAAAGAAGAGAAGGACAACGAACTGTCTCAATGGATACGAGCGTAAACGCTTCCATCGCCTGTTTGATTCCAACGAAGCGAAATATATCCTGGATAAAAACACATTACAATGCAAGATGTGAAAAGAGTATTTACCATATCTCAAGTAAGTCGATACCCACCATTTACCATAGGAAAATACCATGAGAAAACAACCTATTTATATCGTTGTCGATACTTCTGAAGCGATGAGTGGCGCAGCTATTCAAGCCGTCAACAATGGACTCACCAATATGATAGATGATTTGAATGCTAATCCAACGGCGATTGAAACGGTCTACATTAGTTTAATCACATTCAACAGTACCGCTCAGCAGGTGGTTCCATAGACAGATATGATGAACTTTGACGTTCCAGAGTTGAAGGCGTCTGGTTCTACCTCTCTTTGGCAAGCTCTACAAGTGGCTACAGAAGCTGCGAAACGTGAAGTAGACTGGCGATCGACTGAAAGGAGATTGTAACCCCCTGTTCTTTTTGATGACCGATGGACATGCCACCGACGAACCAGGAAACATTCTGTCTGAGTTCAACAGTGTCGTCAGTGTCAGTTGGGTTTTAGGTCGGTCCAGTAGTGGTACGTGTTGCTTTGCCGTTGGACTTGATGCCGATGTCGATACTTTAAAAGAAATTGGAGACTATTTTGGTCAATTTGACCCCGATAATTTTGGCAGGGTTGTAATTAATTGTATACGTAGAATAGATATGATTTAACTTTTGAGAAATACGATTATCATATAAAATATTGCAAGACCAAAAGTGTAAGATACGTATTGTATTGTTTAAGTAAATTTACAATCAACATTGCCATAGGAAAATACCATGAGAAGATTACCCGTATATATTCTAGCCGATACCTCCGGAAGTATGAGTGGTGCAGCCATTCAAGCCCTCAACAATGGGATATCTAGTATGATCGATGATTTGAATGATGATCCAATGGCGATGGAAACAGCCTACATTAGTCTGATTACATTCAGTAGTGCCGCCCAGCAAGCGGTTCCATTGACAGATATGATGAACTTTGACGTTCCAGAGTTGAAGGCGTCTGGTTCTACCTCTCTTTGGCAAGCTCTACAAGTAGCGACAGAAGCCGCAAAACGCGAAGTCAATTGGCGATCGACCGAAGGTGAAAAGGGAGATTACAAACCGCTGTTCTTTTTGATGACCGATGGACATGCCACGGACGAACCAGGAAGCATTCTATCTGAGTTCAACAGTGTAAAATGGGGTGTAAAAGTGTGTTGTGGTGTTGGAACCAACGTGGATACAGACACCTTAAAACAAATCAGCGATATCACGTTGCAGATCGAATCTGATGGAGACTCCATCCAACAATATCTACAGTGGGTTACCAATAGCATCACGACCGTTTCCAAAAGTCAAGTGAGTGAAGTACCTACAGATGGTGGTGGTCCTACAGATGTATTGGCTCCAATTCCTGTGAGCGTTGTGATTCCAGGCACATTGGTAATTGTCTAATAGATACCCATCAATCGGTATGTAATGTGTTTTATGTAAAAAGGATTCTCTTGATGTGTTGGGTCCTTTGGTCCTTCATTTGTTCAGAGGTGTATATGCTTGTGTCAAAAGGTTTCGAGGTTGTGTGGTCACTCATATCGAAGCAGAGATTAGGAGAAAAGGTTTCCATTATGAAAGCCAAACCATTTATTTACGGTGAAGTATATACGTATGATCTTAGTTCGCACCTAGAGAACTCTGATTCTTATACGCTCGAAGACAGCGATCTTCCAGAAGGCGTTTCCGTAGACGTCCAACAGGGTCTTGTTGAGGGGACTCCCGTGCAACACCCCAAACGAACTGGACCATTTTTCATTCATCTTAAGAACTCGACCAATACATCAGATGAAATCATTCACTTTGCTGTTAAGGCGAATCCACGAGATTTATGGAAGAATATTGAGCCAGATCTCACCAAGCCATTCCCCAAAACGCATACCGATCGATCCGGTTTTGAAAATGAACTGGTCAAGGTCATCGCAGCCAGTAGACGAGGGAGAGACCACGAACATCGAGGTGAGTTCAGAGAGGACGATTTTAGGATTGAGTTTGACGAAGAGTTGCAGATGCTCTTTGTTGCCGTATCGGATGGTATGGGGGCTTATGAGCGTTCACGTGAGGCTTCACGGATTCAGTGTGAGGAGTCTATCGTATCTTTGACAGAGTCTTTACGCAAAGGAACGACCCAATCTGGTGATCTATTGAGAGAGTGTATTTTAGATGGTTTTGCGAAATATTTGAATGAAGAAGCGGCTCTAGATGCGATTCAACCCTATGTGACCCAAGTCATGACCAATGCGGCACTGGCGTCCTATCGTAAGTTGGTAGAAGCCGCGAAGAATGAAGGCGTACCGTTAAAAGGCGGTCCAAAGAACAGCAGTGGTAAAAAAGAAGGTTTTGCCGCAACATTATTATTGGCTGTAATCTTTCGCCATCAAGGACAATGGTGTACGTTTACCTTTGCAACGGGAGATGGGATTTTGGTTGCCTTAGATGGACCAGAGGTGTCTTTACTGATGACACCAGATAAGGGCGAAGATCACAATGAGACGTTGCCACTCAGTCACATTCAATGGAACAGTCCAACGATAGTCGAGGAACTGACAGCCAGAACCTTTATTCATACCTCTCCAGATATGAGTCACATCATGGTGATGACCGATGGTGTGTCCAATGGAAAGCTGCAAACTGGTTCAGAGCATTTGGATCCAGGTGATTGGAAGAACTTTTGCGAGGAAGTCCTTGAGTATTTTGACCTGTCGAATATGGATGTTGCCGCCGAAAAATTGGAAGAGTGGCTACACTTCTATGTGAAAGGTACACACGATGATCGAACGTTGGTTATGTGTGAGTTACAAGTGGATGATTCTGTCTCTAATGAACCTGCCTTCGATCAGCGGGGCAGGGCAGATGGTGATCAACCGGAAGAGACAGAAGAGGATGATAAAAACCAAAATGACCAGGGAAATGAAGATCCAGGTGATAGTTCTACAATAGAACTGACAAATGGTATGGAAGTGGACGAAGATGATTCTGTAGATGATGTCGCTGATGTAGAAGATTCAGAAAATGAAAGAGAAGGTCATTCATGTCATGACCCCATAAACAAACTATAGGAGTTCTCATGACCATGGAGTCTATAACCACCACATGTGGTACACAATTGACATATATGCCTGATTATATAGGGAAAGGGGGCATGAAAACCGTCTATATATCACCAGATAAAAATTATGTCGTGTGTAAATATACGGACCCAACTAAGGTGACGCGGCAAGATCGAAAAAGGGTGGAAAAGATTGTCTCTCAGTATCGTGAGATCATTTTCCAGAATGCTGGGGGCGATTATTTTAAAAATCTAATGTGTTGGCCAACCTATATTTTTGACAATCCCAGAGATGGTTTTGGCGTTGTGTGCCCTGTCTATCCTTCCAATTTCTTTTTTGAGACCGGAAGAAATGAGTTTACACGTGCACCGAAGCCCGGCAAGGAAAAAAATGGACGCTGGTTTCTCAGTTTGTATCAACGGAATTGTTTGCATCCCACAGAACTGGGTGACTTTGCCAGTTATTTGCGGATGGCTCTTGAATTGGCCAGATCGGTTCGCCGATTGCACAGTGCAGGGATAGTACACTCCGATTTGTCGCACAACAATGTTTTATTGGATCCCGTTAAACGAACGATTTGCATAATTGACATGGACACCCTCGTGGTACAAGATATGCATCCTCCCGAAATTCAAGGCACACCTGGGTATATTGCACCCGAAGTAATGGAGACATTGCATTCACCCATGAGCGATCCAAATAAAAATTTGGTCTCGCAACAGACGGAGATGCACTCGTTGGCGGTGATGATCTATGAATTGTTGATGTATCGTCATCCATTAAAAGGACCAAAAGTGCACGACGCATCAGATCCAAAAGGAGATGAGGAATTGATGATGGGTAAACGGGCGCTCTTCATTGAACATCCAAAGGACCCGAGCAATAGACCAAACAAGCAATGGGCTCAAAAATATTATGGCCGTAAAAAGTTGCGTAAAAATAAAAAGGTGCAATATTTGCCGTGGGCACTTCCCGATGACACGCCGTACACAATTTTGGGACCGTATCTCAAGCCGTTGATTGAACAGGCCTTTATTACAGGCTTACATAAGCCATCAGAGCGACCCAGTGCAAGAGAATGGGAGAAAGCACTAATTCGAACCGCAGACAACATTCTGCCTTGCTCTAATCCGAAGTGTACACAGAAGTATTTTATTTACAACCCAGTTACCAAACCGAAATGTCCGTACTGCAATACTCCATATGCACATCGATTACCAATGCTAGAATTCTACTACACACAAAAAGGCGATAAGTTTTCGTCCGAGAATCATCGGAAGGTATTGTGGCATGGTGATGCGTTGTTTCCTTGGCATATCAATCGTTTCGTTAATCCAAATGAGAAGTTGAAGGCCAGTCAGCGCGAGGCCTTAGCTCGTGTAATCAGGAAGGGATCCAAGTGGTATGTTCGCAATAAAGGGTTGAAAGATTATCGCGTATACGATCCAACGGGTGAAATGCTACCTCAGTCCGCTATTGAAATTGGTAAAGATTTTGAACTGAAGCAAGGACAGCAGATTTTATTGGACCCTGGAAATAAAGGAGGCCGATTGGCTATTGTTCGCTTTGCAGATAGTTCTGGTACCTCATAATGTGCCCAAGCAGATTTAGAAACAAGAAATGAATACTCGAATAGGGTTGCCAGATAAAATTGCGATTCAACAACTTGATACGGGGTGTTGGAAAAGATCTTTGGAGTCCTTGTTAATACACGCAGAACAGACGTTAACCAAACTAACCAAAGCGCTTCGGATACTCCAAAATAGGCATCAGTTGGATGATTATGGATTACTAAGAGTGTTGGTTGATATCATTGATGCTCATATTCCCAATATTTCGTCTACGCATCGTACATTTCCACAAGCGATCCACTATAAAGAATGGAGTGAAAACAGTCGGCTACTGACAATAGCGGCTGTATTACGAAATATTGGATTGCATGTCATCGTGACGTCTCGAGGCCAAGAATTGCAGTTGTTGCTTTCCGTTGCAGATGAGTATGACATGTTAAATTCCAATCGACAGTCGTATCGCTTACATACGGGCTCTCACATCAAAACAGTTGTTTGGGATGGCCGTACACAGATTGGGAGTGTTGCCTCTTTAAAGAATGATCAGGGATGGCAAGATACGATCACCTCCGTTCTGCGTCCTTTTTCTTTTCGCAATCGAACCCTGCCAACGTTTCTGTTCACTAAAAGTGAACACCGTCAGATGCCTGTCTATCAGCATCGAGAGTCGATACGTTATCGATATTATCCAAACCTGGCAGAGTATTTGATCTACTTCCCATCCTTTCAGTTCGGTCATCACATAGAACTTGCTTGGCAAGAAGCCCATCATATGCAGTTCTCGAATGGTTTGCGGTCATTGCGAAATAAAATATCAAATGAAGAAGAATTGATGACGACGATATGTAGAACGATGCAGGATCAGATTCAATATGTTGGTGGAGCTCTTCATAGTTTGCATCGAATTTTAGGTAGGAGTGAAGGTGATTGTGATCAACTGAGTATGATGTTTGCAACCTGGATGTTGGAGATGGGGTACTCGGTACGTGACATCATTGGGTGTCATTGGGAAGATACGGGAGATGGAGTGGGTCATGTACTACTTGGTGTACGAATTAATATAAAAGATGATGAAGATCTTGCCGCATTTACCATTCCTAAATATGGTAAGTATTATTGTATCGATCCGGTCTATTATGTTCGAGGATATAAAGGAGACTTACAGTCTCGTATCGGTAAGATAGCACCAAAATACAAAGGTCGGTGTAAGTCATTGTCAATTCATATACAGAATAAAAATTGGTTTGTGTAAAGGAGTATCGTAATGTTGTATTTACAGTTTCAAAATCATCAGTGGTCTATTTCCAATGGATTTCAGTTTACACGACAGGGTGTTTTCTCTATTTATGGAGACGATGTAAAGTACGTGGCTAGAGATTGGCAGTTTGAGTGTATACAAGAAGGTCAGCAGTGGTATTTGATTCCCAATTCCAATGCTGGTAACGATACGATTGTGAACAAACGAGCCATCGTCAACAAAATACGCCTCAATGATGGTGATGTAATTTCGGTAGGGCGAGCTTCTAAGTCGAAATATTTTTGTGAGACCTCTGTTAGAGCCTGTTCAACGGATGTGAAGTTGGAGGCCCCAAACCAAACGTTGGGATTATATTCTGGGATGATGGTTAACAACGCCATCTTTTGGCAGAGTGTGTTTGGTGATGATTGTCGTTTTATTTCACCCAACCAGTATTCGTTGGTTGTAAAATACTCGGATGGTCCATGGTACTTGAATGCATTGAAAGGGGTACAAAACGATACCCTTCTCAATGGTAAAGCCGTATCAGGTAAGCATCAACTATATAATGGCGACCGAATATCCATTGGCAATCAGGCAAAGGGTATTGAGAAATGTGTTCTGACCTTTCGCTCTTCTACAGATGTGAGTCAACGGAAGACTGTGAAGAAACCACCAAAACCACGACCAGAGAAGGAAAAACCTCCCAAAGATCCAGTCAGAATTTCTAAATTTTCGAGTTTAACTCGGTCGGTTGTGGACGATTCGAGTAATGAATTGAGTACCATCAATACGGCAATGGTTTTAAAGAGCATCGAGAAGTTGATTGACGTCCGTGAAAAAGCCAGAAAAGAAAAACAGCTAATCAAGCAGGTACACAAGTCTCAGAAGACAAGTGACTCCGATGACAAATCTATTTTTGCAAAGTTGTACGTTCCTGTCATCGAACAAGATTTGCAACAAGTATTGCATAAGACGGCGAATAGTTTGCAGTCCTTGGTGGCGACGTTTGAAACACAAACGATCAGTGATAGTCCGATTTCATTATGGCACGTCGAAAAGGAAGAGGAAGCCAGTAAACTTACCCCAAAACACCATCTTCGTATGCCACCTCTTGTCGTCGGCATAGAACAACGAGCAATTGAAGAGCACTCTCTCATCAAACCAATACTGAATCAGGCTTTCATTGACCATCAAAATCTGGCAGTGACAGGGGATGCGCTGCAGTCGGGAAATACCTTTCAACAAATCTTGTCTCAGATTGCACTTCATTTACCACATCAAGTGAAGTTTACATTGATTGATACGATGAATATGGGTCGAGATTTTCCGATGCGTAATCTGTTGGGAAGCAAGAATATGGTCACCACCAATGTGGCACAACACTTAGAAGATATCTTTAAAGAATTGCAAGATATTACCAGTCAGTACTTGGTTGGTGATGTACTGTCTTTTGAAGATCTGCCCGAAGCATTACAAACAGACTTGCAGTATGAAGTGATTGCCATCTCCAATTATCCAGCCGGTTTTGATCAACGTCAGCATCAACTGTTGGAGACGATTTGTCGAAATGGCCCGCTCGCAGGAAAGTTTGTCCTGTTCCATTGGAATGAAGAGGAAGCGAAACGCATTCAACAAGCCAATACTCAAAACAACTCTCCAATGGGAGATGTGAACGCCCTTCGGAACACAATGGTAGTGGATGTGAGCAAGACTATCAAGAAGGGGAAATATACGTCTGCGCCACTTCCAACAGTCTCAAACTCACTGATGATGACAGCCCTTCGTCGATTGGAAACCATTCCCAAACCGAGCACCATTTTGCCATTTTCAGTCTTGCCACCGGAACAGATGTGGCAGAAATCATCAGCGGATTTCGTCGAATTGGATTTGGGCACAATTGGTGTACAAGAGTCGTTGCGTTTGATGTTTGGGCAAAGAGGCTCACACATTTGTACGCATGGGGCAATCGTTGGTGCACCGGGTATGGGGAAATCGAACTTTTTCCACGCGTTAATTTGCTCGATGGCCCAAGAGTATTCGCCAGATGAAGTACAAATGTATTTGATCGATGGTAAATCTGGGATGACATTCCAAACCTACACCAGTTTGCCTCATGCCCGCGTTGTTGTGTTAAAGTCTCCACAGGAAACAAGTGCAGATGTATTGGACAGACTGTTGAATGAAGAGATTGTCCAGCGTGGTGAGTTGTTTAAGAAGGGCTCGAAAGAAACGGGACTGTCCATTTCTAGTTTGAAAGAGTACCGGCAAGCCGGCTACTCTTTGCCCCGTATATTTCTCTTTATTGATGAGTATGCAGAGTTGTTTTCAAATTCACGTAATCATGTCGCCGTTAGTAAAGATCTGAAGATGTTGTCCAAACAGGGTCGGGCATTTGGTCTGCATTTCATTCTTGGAGGGCATTCGTTTGGTGTCAGTGGAATGATGGAAAAGGATGAAATCTTTAAAAATATCGAGTTACGGATTGCGATGAAAGTAGCAGAAGAATCGCGAATGGGCTTAACGAATCGTTTTGGTGATTCTGCACGACAATTATCAGAGCGTTGTTTGTCTCCAGGACAGATGCTCTACAACGATCAAGCGGGTGTTAGCAGTGCCACAACCTTTGGCCGTTCGGTCTTTGTCTCTTCAAAGATGCGAAAGAAGGTGATCAACAATGTGATTGCGAAAGCTTCTAAAACAACATGGATCAGTGCGAAGCCATTTTGCTTTAGTGGAATGGATGCACCAGTTTGGACAGACAATCGTCAGATTTTGCGGTTGAAGGACAGTTCTCTTGAAGAGTGGAGCACTGCCCCAATTGAGGAGTTTGGAGCAAGTCTACCCGAGTGGGAGCCCAACATGTTGCCGTTGTGGATTGGAAAAGCCATGACGATTTACGAATACGCAACGATTTTGTTGAAACGAAATCGCCATCACAATATTGCGATTGTAGGGGAAGGAGACGCACAACGATTTGGTGTTGTGGCTGCGATGTTGAAGAGTTTGGCATTGTTTCAAAGCAAACAGACCTCCGAGGTGATGTTGCTCAATATGATGTCACGACGCACCAAAAATATTACGGTAGTTGTAGAGGAAATCTTAACCCCAATGGGAGTGAACGTATCCTCACACACGACTACTAATGATATCTCGACAGCCTTACAAACGCTTCAGCAAGAAATGGAAAGAAGACAGCAACTGACAGAAGATGAACGAACGGCTTGTCCTTCATTGTTCTGTGTTCTTATGGGCTTAGATAAGATGACCTCACTAGAAAAGATAACAACAAAGTATAATAGAAAAGAATCTTCACCAGATCTGAAGGCCGTGGAGTCGTTACTGGAAAATGGTGCGACAGTGGGAATTCATTTGGTGGTTTCTTCCGCTTCGGTGAATTCGTTTAAACATATTATGGGAGGGGTGACAGATAAGTTTATTCATCAATTGATACAAAATATAGATAGACACGAACAGGGGTTTGCAGATGCCAACACTCGAGAAACACTCACTGGTATCAATGGATATCCTCATCCGATGGGCTATTGGCAAACAAACTTAAACAGTGGTTACGTGTTTAAACCTTATGAAGCAGATTATGAGGAAGAATGGTCTCTTGTATCTGAATTTCAACCGTTGTCTTAAAGTATAATAAAGTAATTAGGAGTGATTGTGAGTAATATGGTAAATGCTCGAGACGAGCTAAACAATTTACAAAGATTTTTGGGAGAATGGTCTGTAGATCTCAATCAATTCTTAGGATATATTTCCAAACAAAATCAAAAATTGAATCGAAATTGGAATGATCCACGACAAGAGCAGTATCAAAAAAGTTGGGTTGTGTTTGAGGAGCAACAAAAAGATAACCATAAAATAGCAGAGGCAATTTCGGAAGACCTAAGAGAATTATCTGCTATCATGGCGGAATATTTGGAAGAGATGGTTTTCAATAAACAGGCGTTTGAACGACTGAATCAGGTGCAGGGGCTGACTGGATGGCCAGCAAAAGCTTGGCAACCTGTAGATGTGACAGAGTTGGTTCCTGATATCAAAGATTATAAAAGTATTTTGGATAATTTTAGGCCAGGCTTGAAAGATCATATTCATAAAATTATGACCACGATTCAACACATACGTGATTGTATCTTTGCCACAAGGGTGAATGAAGTCTGCGATAATGTCGAGATAAATATTCAATCCTGGATAGAAGAGACAGACAAATCCACCGGTATTCTCTCTGGAAGTATTGATGAAATTCACAAGGTACTATCGAGGTTAATTTAAGTATGTTGAATGTACCCATATTGATTCAACAACTGAGTGACTTGCATGATTTTCTAGAGGAAACTCGGAATCAACACAAGCAGTTGCAGAATAAAACAGCGAAGTCGATTCAGCATGCATATTCGATGGTGCTCAATGAACAGTCTAGTATGTCTCATAGACAGATGCAGATTGACAGCGACTTTCAGCAGTTTAACCAGAAGCAAGACGCTTTAAAAAAGGCTCAGCAACGCCATCAGGAGTCTTCTACAGAGCTCAATCAGTTGAGAAAAGAGGCAGGAGACCTGGGC
>CALDQI010000640.1:0-6131 GCA_937911635.1 uncultured Pseudomonadota bacterium
TACGTGGTTGTTGATGAAGGTGGTCAGTGTCATCCCGCCTACGTAGTATCCGCACTGATGCGTGCAAAGCAGGCAATGATCATTGGCGATGTTCATCAGCTTGAGCCCATTTTCACCTTGTCCGTCGACGAGGAAACAAGAATTCTTGAGGCTCTCGATGGCGACTCTGATTCGATTACGGAACGTGCATTTCGAGTATTTGAAAATTGTGGTCATTCCGCTCAGCGCTCAGCTGAATTGGTCTGCAATCCACCAAAAAAACTAACAGAGCATTTTCGGTCAGTACCCGAAATTGTGACTATCTGCGACAAAATGTGCAGCTATGGTTTAAACGTAAGAACGGAGAAAGCAACGACCAGTTTAGCTGAGGGCATATTGACAGCCCCCCATTTGATTGTACCCACCTATGGCGTCCAGCGAAGAAACCGCGGGAGTTGGTGTAATCAGAAGGAACTGCAAACGATCATGCAATGGCTGCAAGCGTTGTCACATCACGGTGTCAACTGGAACGACGTGGCAGTTTTAACGCCTTATGCCGGGCAGTTGGATGCTTTGCGACAGACGTTTTTTGACTGGCGTTCAAGCAATGGCCCCGGATTATCATCGTCTCAGTCGGGGCGCCCAACATTTGGAACTGTTCATCGCTTTCAAGGCGGTGAAAAAGAAATTGTTTTGTTTTCTACCGTTGTTTCCGAGGCACGGAGTCTTCATTTCCAAAACCGTCGTTGCAATTTGGTCAATGTCGCAATTTCCCGCGCAAAGAGTCATTTTGTTACCGTCGGTAACCCAGAAGCCCTCCGCCAAGGGGAATATACGCGCTGGTTGGTCGAGGGCGCCGTCGTTGGGCACATCGACGAGATCGTGTAAACGAGCTTAATTTCTGAGGGTTCATCACGACAAGGATTGTTGATTTCGTGCGCATGTGTTCAGCTATGGTAATCTGTTAAATCGAATGAATTATGATGCATGCTACGCCTTTCAAACGACTATCGATGTACACTCAACAACAGCGGAATACCGTTCGTAAAGCGGCTGTATACTCGGTTTTGAATAAGATCTTTGATTTGGCGCCGCCTGCCCTGATCGGGATGGCTGTTGAGCTTATGGTCAACCCTCAGTCGGGTTTGCTGTTCGAGTTTGGGCTAGAGTCATTTCAGCAGCAATTGTGGGCATTAGCTGTACTGACGATTATCGTTTGGGTGCTTGAGCCACTCTTTGAATATCTCTTTAAGGTTGAATGGAGAAATTTAGCACAACGCGTACAACATGAAATGCGACTCGATGTGTTTCGCAAGGTCCAACGCCTGGAATCGGACTGGTTCAAATCTCAGCGTTCTGGAAGGCTGATGTCGATTTTGAATGACGACATCAATCAATTGGAGCGCTTTTTGGATGGTGGAGCCAATGACATTTTACAGGTGGGCACAACCGTTGTTTGTGTGACCGGTGCATTTTTCTACTTCTCTCCGGGGATAGCTTTATTAGCGATGCTACCGATTCCAATCATTCTATGGGGTTCCTTTCTGTTTCAGTCGAGGATTGCCCCTAGATATGCCAATGTTCGAGAACGAGCCTCGCTGATCAACAGTCAATTAGCCAACAACCTATCTGGTATTGAAACGGTGAAGTCGTTCACTGCCGAAGAACGTGAGGTGCAAACACTCGATCGGTTGAGCGTGGAATACAAAGAAGCCAACGCGGCAGCCATTCGCTTGTCGTCGGCCTTCTCTCCACTAATTCGTATGGCGATTGTGCTTGGATTTGGAGCCACCTTGATTTATGGTGGGCAATTAACGTTGGACGGTCAGATGGAAGTGGGGGTGTATTCAGTCCTCATATTCTTGACGCAGCGGTTGTTGTGGCCGCTCACGCGATTGGGTTCCACGTTTGATTTGTATCAGCGAGCTATGGCGTCCGTCCATCGTGTTTTTGTCCTGTTGGATACGGATACGGCTATCGTCGGTGGAGAGCATGCTCCTGAGAAGGTTGCCGGTGGTGTTGAACTCACGGATGTCTCTTTTGCATATCCAGACAGAGAGCCGATCCTACAAGATTTCTCACTCTCGGTTCTCGCCGGTCAAACGGTGGCGATTGTTGGACCCACCGGATCAGGAAAGAGCACGATCGTTCGATTGCTGCTTCGATTTTACGATCCGCAATCCGGTAACATTACCCTAGACAACACTGAATTGAAAGAGTGGGATTTGGATTCGCTTCGTCAATCTGTTGGTCTAGTGTCTCAATCGGTCTATCTCTTCGACGGCAGCATTTGGGACAACATTCTCTACGGTAGGCCCGATGCAACGGAAGAGGATGTGATTGCCGCAGCAAAAGCCGCAGAGGTTCACGAGTTCATCGAAACACTGCCGCAGGGCTACCATACTCCGATTGGAGAGAGGGGGCTCAAACTAAGTGGCGGACAGAGTCAGCGCATCTCAATTGCCCGCGCCATTCTGAAAGACCCACCGATCTTGGTTCTCGATGAAGCGACTTCGGCGGTCGACAACGAAACCGAAGCTGCCATTCAGCGTTCTCTCGAAGTGGTATCGAAAGATAGAACCACGATCATCATTGCCCACCGACTCTCGACCATTCGTCACGCGGATAAGATTGTGGTGCTCGATTTGGGGCGTATTGTGGCTGAAGGGACCCACGAAGATTTGATTGCTGGCAAGGGACTCTACCACCGTTTGTGGAACGTGCAGACGGGTGAGCGAGGGGCATAGTGTTGGCACTGCCACAGTCCAAGATTGTCGCATTTCATGGATTTATGGGGGTTGGTGCAGACGTTGAACCCTTTGTCGATGCGTGTGGACTAGACATTGATATTGAGGCACCGGATTTGATTGGTCATGGGTCTTTTCAGTGTGATGATCCAGTAGAGTACAGTTTGGATGCTCAGCTGGAGTATTGGTCTGTGAAGATACCGAAGGGAAGTGTGCTCATCGGCTATTCGATGGGTGGTCGTTTGGCGCTGCAATTTGCCTGTCGTTATCCTGATCATTTGAGTGGTCTGGTACTCATCGGAGCAACACCGGGCATCGAAGACCCTGATGAGAGAGCACGTCGTCAAAAGTGGGATGCGTCACAGGCAGAACGAATCCGTGAACTGGGCATCGAAGGGTTTTACAACGAGTGGCAACGACTGCCGATCATTGCTACCCAAGAACGGATTGACCCTGATATCCGAAGCAAGATGAAAGCCAATCGTTTGACACAAAGCATTGAAGGATTGGCAAACAGTATGATCCACTTTGGAACGGGTACCATGCCCGACTGCTGGGATGCCTTACCAACGTTGAGCCTTCCGATATTGCTGATGGTGGGAGAAGAAGACGCCAAATATCGCGGGATTGCCAGTCGGATGATGGATCGATTGCCGGGAGACTCTGCAGAGAGTGCCATTATTTCCAATGCAGGACACTGTGTACATTTGGAAAGCATGTCAGAGAGTGCGATTACTCTGAAACTATGGTTGAAAAGACATTTCAGTTGACGTTAAGAATATCTCAAGGGTTAATATTTAGGTAGTAGGTAAACACACTATGGGAATCGCAGATTCAATCACATTGGGAGAAGTGCTCGGAGAGGGTGCCAGTGCGGTGACCTACAAGGCGACCGACGCCAAAAGCCGAACGGTCTGTGTAAAGCAGTACAAAAGCAGCGTGCAGTCTGCAGACAAAGGTCGAATCAAACGCGAGATTGATGTACTGAAGAAACTCAGTCACCCACAGGTGCCAACGGTCTTTGGTGCCTACATTCAACTGGTCAACGGACGAGACTTACTCCACGTTGTACAAGAGTTTGTCGACGGACAAGACTTGCAAGTGTGGCTCACATCCAACATCTTCAGCATGTCTGAAATCCGGCAAACTCTAGCAGATACATTGGGGGTTCTCGATCACCTTCACAGTGCGACACCACCCATTTTGCACAGGGATATTAAACCGTCCAACCTGATGCGACGATTGGACGGGCGGATTGTCTTGATTGACTTTGGACAGGCTGTGCAAGATGTGCACCGGACCTTGGGTCAAACCATGCTCACGGGAACGATTGGTTATCAGGCACCCGAGCAGATTTCTGGAAATGCAACAGTCAAGTCAGACGTGTATTCAGTCGGTGTAGTGGCAGTCGAGTTGCTAACGGGTACATCGGCATTTACGATGCTGGAAGGGCAAAACCTTCGGTGGGAGAGGCACTGCCGCCGGTTGCCGTTGCCAGTTCAAGAGTGGCTCGATGGTGTACTGCATCCAGAGCCCCGACAGCGATGGGACGCCAAGGAGGCACTTCAGCGATTGCAGAAACTCGGTACAGTCTTCGTGGAATCCTCTACGGGAACAGCGCAGGCTTCAAGCAATATGGGAAGTGTGTCAACAGATTTTCTCAACATGCTCGATGGTGCGATTCAAGACGAAAGTGAAAAGCAACGACTCTATCGAGAAGCCGAATATCGACATAAGGTTGAGGCGGAGAGAAGTGCCGAACAACAACGTCAGCAAGAAGCCGCATGGCAGCAGACTGAAACACAATTGTGGAAGGAAATGCTCGGGAGTTGGGAGCAGCTGCTGAGTGCGATTCAGGCGAAGAAAGTATCACAGTACAAGGGGTTAGAAATATTTCGAAGTGCATTTGAGCCTCGAGTACAGCAATGTTTCGACAATCGTCAATCTGGTAAGGTGTCTGCTAGATTGATGATGCTTCTGGAGTATGCTGCGAATGAGCCATCCAAAATGCGCATCCAGAAGTACGACAAGTGGATTTTTGAAACATTTCTGAAAAGCAAAGATGCAGAACGGAAGCAGATATCGTTAAAAAAAGTTCATCAGCAACGGGAATTGGCGATGGTCAAGCAAGAGTTGAGTATGCAGTCGTGGTGGTCAGCACTATGGAAAAGGTCGGCATTGGAGCAGTCACTCGCAGAGTTAGAGACAGAGATAGCCTCCTTAGAGCAGCAGATAGGTACGTTGTGGGAAGATATCCAGCAAACGATGCTGCGGTACATCCTGCACAATCGCAATGAGAAAATTGCTACTCTCAAATCTAAGCACGAGCAAACGTTGAGACTGCAGTCGATAGACAGTTTTCACATGGTGCTGATCTCAGCCGGTACCTTTATGATGGGTGCATCGGATCGAGACACTGAAGCAGCCGATAATGAAAAACCCAGTCATAAGGTGACATTGACGCGTGATTTCTTGATGGGTAAATATCCAGTGACTCAAGAGTTGTGGGAGAGCGTGATGGGTTCCAATCCAAGTAAGTTTAAGGGTGCGAAGCGACCGGTGGAGCAAGTCAGTTGGTTTAGTGCAATTGAGTTCTGCAACAAATTATCGGAGTTGGAAGGGCTTGAACCGGTCTATACCGTAAACGGTCGAGATGTGACCTGTAAGTGGAATGCAAAAGGGTATCGACTCCCAACCGAAGCAGAGTGGGAGTATGCGGCACGTGCAGGCCAAAAGTACAGATACTCAGGAAGCAACAACGTAGATGAAGTGGCTTGGTATAAGGATAACAGTGGAGGTGAGACACACCCCGTTGGTCAAAAGCAACCCAATCACTTGGGACTCTATGATATGAGTGGAAATGTGTGGGAGTGGGTCTGGGACTGTAAAGGCTTTTACAGTGGCTCACCGACAGTGGACCCACAGGGCACTGCTAGTGGCTCTATCCGTGTGGAACGCGGTGGGTGTTGGAACCGCAGCGCTCAGTACGTTCGGGTGTCGGCTCGCATCCTCTACGACCCGACGTTCTCGAACTACGATCTGGGTTTTCGTCTCTGCCGCCTTTCCCCCTAAACCCCGCTCACCGGTAGGTGAGCATACCCCGTCGGTAGAATACCGACAGTACCCCCAAAGACCAACTGTTCAAGGGGAAGCAGGCTCGGACAGAGCGATAGCCTGAAGCCAGAGCCAGTCTTTCACAAGGACAGTGGTCGCATTACAGTTTGGCCTGCCGCTTTGCGTATTGGTGTAGCGAACGGACGTGAGCGGAGGGATGTCTGAGAGCTTCTTTACTGGCAGTGTACTGGCAGTACAACCGACAGTCCCCCCTAAAAGTGGATGTGCGGTGCTGACTTCTTCGGTTGACGTTGGTACTGCTCGCTCGGATACTTAGAGTATCCCTCGCTC
>CALDQI010000641.1:0-4035 GCA_937911635.1 uncultured Pseudomonadota bacterium
AAGCTCGGATTGATTCAGGGCGGCAGGTGATCGTTGGGATAAACAAATACTTGGTTGACGTTGACGAAGATATCCCTGTACTGGTGGTGGATAATGAACACGTTCGACAGGCACAGATTGAACGCTTACAGACCTTAAAAAACAACAGAGACGATGTCACTGTTCAAATGGCGTTGTCGGCGATTGAAGATGCAGCTCGTTCAGGCGAAGGGAATCTTCTTGCTCTGGCGGTTGAAGCCTGTAAAGCGCGAGCGACAGTTGGAGAGGTTTCGGATGCTCTAGAAGCGGTGTTTGGTCGCCATCAAGCTCAAATACGGAGCATCTCGGGTGTATACACGGCTGAGTTGCAACATGCAGCCACAGAGGGAGAGGATTTCGTGGGAGATACCATACAACAACGCGTGGATAAATTCATCGAGATAGATGGCCGTCGGCCACGTATTTTGGTTGCCAAAATGGGACAAGATGGTCACGACCGCGGTCAAAAGGTCATCGCTGCCGCGTTTGCGGATCTCGGATTTGATGTTGATATCGGTCCTCTCTTTCAAACCCCTGAGGAAACCGCAAAACAGGCAGCTGAGAATGATGTACACGTCATCGGTGTATCTTCCTTGGCGGCAGGGCACTTGACCCTGATTCCAGCTTTAAAGCGAGAGCTGGCAAAGCAAGATAGAGCAGATATTTTGATTGTGGTGGGGGGAGTCATTCCACCTCAAGATTATCCCGCGCTGTTGGATGCTGGAGCTTGCGCCATATTTGGTCCGGGAACAGTAATTGCAAAAGCGGCGATCGGTGTCATTGATCAGATTGAACATCAGCTCAGCGCAGAGGATTAATGTGCCTCGGAGATTGACGTTGAACGCTTATGTGAACGGATTGAACGAACAAAATCGTTCGGTTCTCGGTCGTGCGATTTCCCTCGTGGAATCTAAAAGACCGGCGGATCGTGTCCTTGCAGAGTCCCTCTTGACAGAGTGTATGCCTAGAACCGGATCCGCTGTACGCATTGGAATTACAGGCGTTCCTGGTGTGGGAAAATCAACGCTGCTAGACCGATTCGGTATGTTGATAGTCGAAAGGGGTTTAAGTGTCGCTGTGCTGGCGATTGATCCTTCGTCCTCTAGAACAGGGGGGAGTATTTTGGGGGATAAAACTCGGATGGCTCAACTCTCTGTACATCCGAATGCGTTTGTCAGACCTTCTCCTACAGACAGACATTTGGGCGGAGTGGCTCGCAAGACAAGAGAGGCCATGTTGCTCTGTGAGGCAGCCGGATTTGATGTTGTGCTAGTAGAGTCCGTTGGGGTAGGGCAATCGGAGATCTTACTGGCAGGCATGGTAGATTGTTTTGTTGCTTTGATGTTGCCCAATGCCGGAGATGAATTGCAGGGTATCAAAAAGGGTCTGTTGGAATGGATTGACATACTGGCAGTCAATAAATCAGATGGCGAGAACGCAAGAGTATCAGAACGGGCCAGAAGAGAGTATGAGGCCGCCTTACACTACGTTCCGCATCGACATACTAGTTGGACACCCAAAACGTTGTGTATATCTGGTTTGACGGGGATGGGATTGGAAGACTTGTGGGACACCATTCAAATTCATCGAGAAACGTTGATTCAATCGGGGGCATTTGATGAAATGCGTCAACAACAACGTTTAGAGTGGTTGGATAGCTTATTGAGAGAGCGTTTGTGGGAACAATTTACCCATCATGAGCAGGTGTCTCATTCTTTACTTGTCCTCCAGCAGAAGATTGCCAATGGGGACATGTCCGTCCGTGATGCAGCGACTAGATTGCTCAAAACGTTTGACTCATCGGACCCATGAGATGGTGACACTTTGGATCGATCGCTGTATTAACCTATTTAAATGGCCCGTGGCAGTCTTGAGTTTGTGCAATGTCTGGTTTCTGCTGTTGAAAAATGCTGAATTGGTCTTGCAGACGTTGAACAATCGTCATCAAGAGTTTTGGGTCGGATTGTTGGTATACCTGATTGTGTGGCGATTCTTCTTTGCATCGAGGGTGTTCGGATCCTGGTTTCCAACTTTCATTCATGAATGTATCCATGTTTGCTTTGCTCTTCTGACCTTTCATCGAGTGATTGACTTTTCAGTGAGTTGGAACAAAGGTGGGCATGTTCAATATTTTGGAGGTGTAGGAAATTGGTTGATCATTATAGCCCCATACTTTTTTCCTTTGGCAACGTTGATGGCGATAGGTATCGAGGCATCGTTTCCCTTGATGGGCAAGCGTTCTATGATATTCGGAGCCTGCTTTGGGTTTGAGTTGATGTACGTTTGGAGACAGATTCACCCCAAGCAAATAGATTTTCAATTGGTGGGGCTACCATTTGTGTGGATGTTTTTACCGGGTGCAATTTTGTTTGGATATGGATTGTTGCTGTCGTATTTGCTTCTTGGATTTGAAGGAGCGAGAGCATATGCCGAAAGTGTGCTTATCCATTCCAATGGATTGATTCAGATTGTCATTGAGATGCTACAGGAACAGATACAAACGCTTTGAGTTTCTTTTACAGTTGGCTTTCGAGTTCTTTTCTCTTTTTGTTGAAATGCCAGATGAATGGCACCGCAAAGAAACCGACTAGAAAGAAAGCTAGTATTGACAATACAAAATACTGTTTTGTCTTCTGAAGGTCTGGATGTTTTTGTCGTCTAGACCTTCGAACAGGAGGGGAAGATGTGTTCGGAACAATAGCAGGTTGAGGTTGAGGTTGAGATTGTGGTGCTCGTTTTTGACTTTCGATGGATATCGCTGGAGGAGGCGATTTCTTTGGTACAGGGATCGGTGTGGTTGACTGTCGGACCTTCTGCCCAAAGTGAGATTTTTGCAAACTCATCAGTGCATCTTGTGCATCTTCAAAACGAGACTCTGCTGGGGCCAAACTTTTGGTCAACCAGTCTCTCCAATCTTTGTGTAAGAACTGTGCGGAACTTTCCCATTTGAGAGTGTTCCCCCAAAGTAAATCCCTCGGCTCGCGTCGTGTGAGCAGCTGGAGAGCAATGACGCCCACTGAATACACATCGGTGTTGAGTGTGGGGAATCCACTTAGCTGTTCCGGAGCTTGGTACCCTAATGTGCCAACGCCCATTGTGTGTCCAAAATCTTTATTTTGATGTTCGGTTGCCAATCCAAAGTCGAGCAAGATGAGTTTTCCATCTCTACTATGTCGAATAATGTTCGCAGGTTTAATATCTCGATGTAAAATGGGCGGACTGAATTCCTGTAATTGACACACGATGGCCATGATTTCTTTGACAGCGGTCAGAATCTCGGATTGTGTGTATCTTTTCCGTGCAAACTCTGATGCTAGGGTTTCTCCATCGATGTATTGTTGGACGACGTATCCGTAGGAGACCATCTTTTCAACGTCCACAAAGGCGTCATAGACCTTAGCAACCGTGGAGATCTCCAGTTGTTGCAATAGGACAGTCGCTCTTTTCCAAGACCCTTGATCTTCTGCAGGGATACCATTCTTCGTTCGCTTTAATACGACCTGTTCTTGTGTGTGTAGATCTTTGGCGAAGTAAACAATATTCTCTCCACCTTCGGCCAACAATTTCAGTAGTTCATATCTTTCTTGTAGGATTGTCATAGTTTCGGCAAGGCTCCTATTCATATGATAGACTAACCATATCAATATTTTCAGACATCGGCTTTATTTGATGTATTAGGAGGAACGATGCCCAAACAGTCAAGAGTTGGAGACGATGCACACTGCCCATCAGATTCTCATGGTAATATATGTTGTTCACATAGTGTTACGGGACCAGGTACTAAAGGGTCTCCAGATGTACTTGTGAATGGTAAAGAGGCTATGAGGATTGGAGATCCCGGGGTGCACAGTTCTTGTTGTGGATCGAACTCTTGGGTAGTTGCAGATGGGTCTCAGACGGTGTTTTTTAATGGGATCCAAGCATCTAGAATTGATGACTCCACAACTCATTGCGGTGGGAGTGGAGCTTTAATTGCTGGATCTGATGACGTTTTCACCGGTGGTTAAACTTCATCCT
>CALDQI010000642.1:0-3268 GCA_937911635.1 uncultured Pseudomonadota bacterium
TGTTTGCGTTCTCCCGAAGCATCTCGCATGAGGGCTGTCAATACTGCCGTGATCGAGAGGTCTCTAAGATTCGTTGCACCCAATGCAGGAGAAGATAGTACTTGTCCAACTTCTTGCACGAGATTGGCATCGCCCTCGAGGTACTCATTGGATAGAGCCTGAATGGTTTGTGAGTTTTGCACCATTCCGTCCAGGGCTTGTCCCATTGAGGCTGATTTAACAAATCGATCGAAGAAGTCACCATCTCCACCAATGATTTTGATATCGGTAGATTTGAATGCCTCACCCAAAACGCCTGCTTGGGCTGTAGCAATATCTTTGCTGATTGCAATACGAGCCAATTCAATTTCGGTTTGCTTTTCCAGTTTGAGACGGAACTCTTCACGTTCTTGTGAGATGCTATCCATCATCTTCTGTGCATCAGCAAGCTTGGATAATCCTTCGGCTTCTGCCAGTTTCACTTGGCGAATGCGGCTGGCTTCCACTTCATTGGCTCTTTCAATGTTGTCTACATTCCGTGCTTCAACATCAGCAGCAGCCAACCCCTTTTGTTTGAGTTGTTCGGCTTCTGCAGTACCGAGATCCTTTGTATTGTCGGCGTCAGCCTTACCTGCAGCACGAATGGTAGAAGCTGATGCATCACCCATCCTCTTTTTATTTTCTGCATCGATAGTGCCTTGTTTATCAAGTAGATTGAGTTCTTTGTCTTTCACGACAACTTGCTCTTCGCGCACTTTTAAATTTTCTCGTTCGACTTGTACTTTTGCCATCTCAGTTGCAGCAAATTCTTTTGCCTGAGCATCAGCCAAACGCTCTCTTTCGAAAGCCTGTGCCTCCGCGCGCTCACGTTGAGATTGGGCTTCCACTTCGGTTTTCTTCAAATCAAAGGTTGCTTGTTCTGCTTCCACCTCAGCTACCTTCTTTCTGGCTTCTGCCTTCTCTTCCTCTTCAATACGCATCTTTTCAGCAGCCGTTTGAGCCGCTATTACCTCAGTGATCTTTGCACGCTCAGCAACTTCTTGCTCCACCTTGGTTTGATTCCGTTCATCGGCTTCCATCTTAAGACCTTCAGCCTCTTTCAACTTTGCAGCTTCTTGTTCGGCCTTAGTCTGTTGTTGTAGTTCTAGGATAATTTCTTCTTCTTGACGTTGCTTTTCAAGACGCATCTTTTCTGCGAGGTTTTCTTCATTCTTTTGGATGAGTGCCTTCTCTCGATCCTTTTCAGCAGACTCTGCTCGTCGCATTTTGCCCTGCTCGGCGGACAATATTTCGGCTTCATCGTTCTTGCGTTGCAACTCGATTTCTTTGTTCTTTGTGAGTTCTTTCCTCGCTACTTCACGCTCTCTTATAATGCGTGCTTCTTCCTTAGCGAGTTCGGTTTGTTCAAAGATTTTGGCTTCTTCACGCTCAGCTTGTTTGATCTGCTCGAGTTTTCGGACATTCTCCATGGCAATTTTTGCTTCGGCATTGTTGCTGAATATGGTCTCTGCAACCTTCTTTTCAGCCGTAATACTGACGATTTTTTCAATCCCTTTGGCATCGTTGGTGTCATTTTCATTCATGAATTCACGAGCGGTTTGCTCCAAATAGTCAATCGCTACATCTTCCAGAACGAATCCGTTGAGATCGCGACCGATAACTTCTTTCACTTGGTCGCGAAAGCCGTCTCGGTTGTCGAACAACTCTTGAAATTCGAATCGTTTCCCCGCTGTTTTCAACGCTTCCGAAAACTTGGCACTAAAGAGTTCATCCAGTGCGTTCACATCGGATGCTCTATCACAACCAACTGTCTGAGCGACTTCCAAAATGTTTTCACGGGTATTGTTGATTTTGACAAAGAAATTGACGTTGATATCGGCTCTCAAGTAGTCCTTACAAATCAGACCATTCTTTTGTCGACGATCAATGTCAATTCGTTTTACGGATAGGTCAATGAACTCCGCTTTGTGGATGATCGGCCACACAAATCCACCGGTAAACGTAACGACGGGCTCTTCACTCAGGGTACTAATGATAAGGGCTTTTCCTTGTGCGACCTTTTTATAGAACTTGGCGTATAGAGCAACGGCTCCACCCATTACAATTAGTAGTAAAGCCAGTCCGACTCCCAGCATAATTAGTACATCTTCACCCATAGTATTTCTCCTTAATTTTTGATTCCCGTTCCCTTTTATAATTGATAGGGGCGTTTGATCGAATTTTATGAAGACTTTTCAAAACAAATCACCAGAGGTTTTGTATATTCTCAGCAATTTGTAGATATGGAACGGTATCTATTTTTAAGATTGATCGTGCCTCTGACTCAGTTGTTCTTTTCTCAGTCCGATAGCCAATCCGAGTGGACTGTTCATTGGTTCAACAATGCATGCGTTACGGGTTTTGTCAAAGTGAATGACCAGCGCAGTATCCCCTCTTGAAAAGTTGTGATCTCGATCGTATCTCGCTTGCAACTGCAATGGGACGCCAGATCTGTCAGAAACACGAATCTCTCCACGAACGGAATTTACATCGGGGGAGATTACCTCAGCCGTTTCACCAATTAGATCGGAGTTTGATTGACTTTCATGCATGATAAATGTTCCACCAAATGGACGAATCAGGATTGCTGTAACGAATGAGGACAGCAATATGGAGCCGATCACAATGAAAGTTCCACTGAGGATATTGTTGGTTGGTAAGATTGATCCAGCAAATTGGGTACTTAGGTACGAAAGCATCCAAGAAAAGACGAGAACCAAACTCAAGGAAATGGATAGGGGTACGACTCGCAGGCTCAGCCCTTGTCGTTTGGACTCCAACACGTTTTTGTCCACAGATATTGTCTCTTTATCCAACAATTTGTCGAAGGTACCTTGAAGAACAGCCTCTGGTGCGATGTCAGAGAACAAAGTCAGTGGCGCTTCACCAGCGGCGCTAATCCCATCCAATAGACCATCACCATTGACGTCGACACCATTCATGCCGTCTACAGCATCCAGCAGACCATCTGTCCCAACATCCCGGACGACAAGCGGCACCACTATGTACAGCCGACGGTCGGGCATTACGGGGTCTTCAACGGCTCGCGCTTCCGGGCCGAGATTGCCCCGCGCATTCTCGACTTCATCCGCACCCAGCAGCAGATGAAAGACAAGGCCAAGGCGTCGCCAAGCCGCATCCGCCGCGTCATCACCGGTGGCAAGGCCAGTTAGGCTACATCGGTTTTTCGCCGGAATTACAGTAATTTAATCGAATTCGACCGATCAATTCTTGAACCGGACGTCAAATC
>CALDQI010000643.1:0-3368 GCA_937911635.1 uncultured Pseudomonadota bacterium
TGTAGCAAATAATGACCTTATCGTACTGCTTCAAACCCAGATAGACACTGCCAAGGTTTCCAAGGTGGCCACTCAGATTGCGTTGATCATTAATCTCTTCAGCGATTTGAATCGCCTGCTCAAAATATACAATGGCCTGTTCACTCACTCCAAGTTCCATGTGAATAGTTGCGATTGTGCCCAGTTTGTGGCCCTCACTTCTCCTTAGTCCCATTTCCTGTGCAATTGCTAGACATTGTTTGCAACATTCCAAGGCCTTGTCATGCTCGCCAAGATGTCTGTATACCTCACCAATTGTTCCAAGGTTCAATTCTTCTCGGCGTCGATCACCCAGTTCACGAGATATTTCTAGAGCGCGTTGATATCTCTCCATGGCGCTGGTGTAGTTCCCAGTCAGGCGTTGAATAAGTCCAAGTTCAGAAAGGGAGTCTGCAGTAAGCGTCTTAATACCTTGGGTCACGGAGTGTTCAAATGCTTTCTGGATTTCCTGTACAGCCAAGTCGAAATTTGCTTGGCGTCTATGAATAACCCCAATTTTATAGTGAGCAGTCGCGACCCCCTTGAGGTGGTCAATTTGTGTATATATATCCAATGCTTGCGTGAATGAGTCTAATGCGTTGTCATATAGGGATTCTACTTCATCCAAATCTCCATGCTCAGATAGCATATCCGCTTGTATTTTGAGCTGTTGATTTCTTTCGTCAGATACCTCTTTAGCAACCAAGTCAGAAGACGACGTATCTTTTGGATTTGTCTGTAAAACCGATGATATAAACTGTTCTGTTTCGGCAATCAGTTTGCCAAGTTCCGAGTTTTCTCCGCTATTGATCTTCTGAGATATGACTCTGGATTGTTCAAGAGACGCTTTTGCCTGATTGGACTCTCTAACCATATGTAGGACTTTGGACTTTTTACAGAGAAACTTTGCATGTTCGAAAGGAAAAACATCAACCATTGGTTCTCCTTTTTTTAGTATCTCGCATGCCTGTTCATCTTTCGACTGTTGAGCATAGAGCCAAGCCAAAGAACCCATACAGGCGCCTGCCGCAGCTGGAAGGAGCTTTGTAGACAATCTGATTGATTCGAGGAGATTCTGTTCCGCCACCTCCCATTTGCCAAGTGTGATATATAGATTACCAAGATTCCCACGCTGAATACCTTGGTTTCGTTTGTCCCCCACAGATTGTGAGATCTCGATTGCCTTAAGGTAATACACTTCAGCCTGCTCATAGTCCTCAAGTGCTTGACAGACGTTTCCTAGATTACCGAGGTTCATGGCCTCAAATTGTTGATTGGCAGTTTCTCTTGAAATGTTTAAGGCGCTGGTGTGATGACTCATCGCCTGAACATAATCTCCCAACTGGTGAAAGGTATTACCCAGATTTCCGAGATGAATGCCTTCGTTTCTTCGATGACCGATTTCTCGCGCAAGTTGAAGGGCTAGAGTGTAGTGCGTAATCGCCTCTTCATGTTCACCGCGTGTATTGTAAACATCGCCAATAGCCCCCAAAGTACATTCGGCGTTTAACTTATCTCCTATTTCACTCGAAATCTGCAGAGCCTGCTCGTACAAGGACAATGCTATCTTGTGTGCACCCTGTAAAGATTGGATGATTGCAAGGTCGGTTAACGCATGAGCATGCAATGATGGCAGTCTATGTGTCTTCGATAGTTGAAGGGCGCTCTTCAATTCTGACTGAGCTATTTCATAATTGCCCAACCGACGATTGGACACGCCAAGTTTTAAATGAGACCGAGTGATACCTTCTGCATCTCCAATTTTCAAACAGAGTTCAAATGCTTGTTGATAATTTTCAATCGCGCTAGCATACAAAGATTCAGCCTCATCTAAATCACCCCGTTCTAAAAGCATGTCCGCTTGTGTTTTGAGCTGTTGATTTCTTTCGTCAGGGACTTCTTTGGCAACGAGATCAGAATATGATATATCTTTGGGTTCTAAGCGGACCACCGACAGTAGAAAGGGCTCTGTGTCAGAGATTAGTGTACCAAGTTCCGAATTCTCTCCACTATCGATCTCTTTGGCGATGACTTTGGCTTGTTCAAGAGACTCTTTTGCTTTATTGGACTCTCCAACCATGTGTAGGATTTTGGACTTTTTACAAAGAAACTTTCCCTGCTCTTCAGGATACACTTCCACAAGTGGCTCGCCGTCTCGCAATAACTTTCTGGCTTGCTCCATTTTGGACTGTTGAGCATAGAGCCAAGCCAATGACCCCATAAAGGCTCCTGCTGCGACAGAAATCTTCGACTTGCACAGTTCAATTGCCGACTTTAGATGGCGCTCAGCCTCTTCCCAACGCTGGACCTGAATCAATAGTTCCCCAATATTACCGAGGATTACTCCCTCACTCGGTTTACTCCCGATCTCTCGCATGATCTCCAACGTGTTTCGGTAGTGCTCTATCGCAATTTCATAATTGCCAAGACTTTTCTGAACATTTCCTAAATTATTGAGGACTGCGGCCTCTCTTCGTTTGTCATCACTACGCTTAAAAATCTGTCTGGCTCTCGTATAAGAATCAATCGCTTCTGGATACCGTCCACTGCCATTGTATAAATTTCCAATACTGGAGAGATGAACCGCTTCACTTTGATGGTCTCCAATCTCCTGAGCGATTTGTATCGCTTGCCTGATATATTCAATTGCTTCGGCAACTAGACCTCGTACCCGCAAGACACTCCCTAGATTTCCAAGATACACTCCGATATTTCTTTTGCTCCCAAGTTCTTCCGCTATCGCCAACGCCTTTTGATACTGTACCGTTGCACGTTCATAATCACCAAGATGTTCATGAACGACCGCAAGATTGGCTAAGTGAACACTTTGATTGCGTTTATACCCCAATTCTGTTGAGATCTGTAACGCTTCTTGGTACTGCTCTATCGCTATTGTATACTCTCCGATAGACTCATATATCAGTCCGATTCGCCCAAGGTTATGCTCTTGTCGAAATCTATCTTCTCGTTCGATCGAGATCTGCAACGATTGTTTGAATCTCTCCAGAGCCGTCTGATACTCTCCAGTTTTGCGATCCACTTCACCCATTTGAGTCAAGGCATCTGCCTTGAGCATGAACAAGTGATTGGCCTCTGCTAATGTTAATGCCTCAAGACACATCTTCCTAGTCAAGTCTATATCGCCCTTAAGATACTGAATCTTTGCAATATGTAAATGCACCTGTGTGATTCCTCGAACATCTTGTATCGTGGAATATATCTCCAATGCATCGTTGTATGCAGTTAGAGCCTCATCATACAAAGACTGTGTCTCATCCAAGTCACCTTGTTCAACAAGCATGTCCGCTTGTGTTTTGAGCTGTTGATTTCTTTCGTCAGGGACTTCTTTG
>CALDQI010000644.1:0-11444 GCA_937911635.1 uncultured Pseudomonadota bacterium
CCAACAAGATCGCATACTGTCTCAGCTCAAGGTGGAATTACCTGTGCCATTGCGAGCGATGATCCCGATGATGATTGGAGATGGCATATGTACGATACAGTTAAAGGCTCTGACTATATAGGTGATCAAGATGCGATCGAATATATGTGTGAAACAGGTCCTGAAGCAGTATTTGAATTGGAGCATATGGGCTTACCCTTCTCTCGTACTGACGAAGGTAGAATTTACCAGCGTCCATTTGGTGGTCAATCTAAAAATTTTGGTGAGGGTGGACAAGCAGCAAGAACCTGTGCTGCAGCAGATAGAACTGGCCACGCTCTTCTCCATACTTTATACCAGAACAATGTTAAAAATGAGACAGTCTTCTTCAATGAATGGTATGCAGTGGATCTAGTTAAAAATGATGATAATGCAGTTGTAGGAGTTATTGCGATAGATATTGAAACTGGAGAAACTGTATTTGTTAAGTCAAGTGCAACTGTTCTTGCTACTGGTGGTGCCGGTAGGATTTATGCCTCCACGACCAATGCTCATATATGTACTGGTGACGGAATTGGTATGACGCTAAGAGCAGGTTTTCCTGTACAAGATATGGAAATGTGGCAATTTCATCCAACAGGTATTTACGGTGCAGGCACACTTGTAACAGAAGGTTGTAGGGGAGAAGGGGGTTATCTAATAAATAAAGATGGAGAGCGCTTCATGGAAAGATATGCCCCAAACGTTAAGGATTTAGCAGGACGCGATGTTGTTGCTCGCTCTATGGTTCTGGAGATATTGGAGGGTAGAGGTTGCGGTGAGGGTGGCGATCATGTTCGATTAAAATTAGATCATCTTGGAGAGGAAGTACTACAGAGTCGCCTACCGGGAATATGTGAGCTTTCAAGAACCTTTGCTCATGTAGATCCAGTTAAAGAACCTATTCCTGTTGTACCCACATGTCACTATATGATGGGAGGAATACCAACAAATGTTGATGGACAAGCATTAACGCTTGATAGTGAGGGAAATACTCAGGTTATAAGTGGCCTTTATGCTTGTGGTGAAGCGGCATGTGTTTCTGTGCATGGGGCCAATCGTCTAGGTGGTAATTCTTTGCTAGACTTAGTAGTTTTTGGAAGAGCCTCAGGTTTATTTATTGAAAAGTCACTTGGTGAGGGTATTAAACTAACTGATCCAACAGATGCAAACATAAGCAAGGCAATGGAAAGGCTTAACATTATCAACAATGGCTCCAAAGACGGTGAATCTGCTGATGTCTTGCGTGCAGAGTTACAGAAGGTCATGCAAAATTATTTTGGGGTATTCCGCAGGGGAGATTATATGCAAGAAGGCATTGAGCAACTCAAATCACTCAGAGCGCGAATAGAAAATGTTTGTTTAGATGATACAAGTAATGTTTACAACACTGCACGAATTGAAGCACTCGAACTGCACAACTTATTAGAGGTTGCAGAGGCTACTGCCATTACTGCAGAATGGAGAAAAGAAAGCCGAGGTGCTCATGCTCGCGAAGATTTTTCTGAACGAGATGATAAAAATTGGCTTTGTCATTCTATGTTTTTCCCAAAAGAAAAAAGAGTGAAGAAGAGGGAAGTAAATTTTTCACCAAAGAAAATGGACCATTTTGAACCAAAGGTCCGGGTTTATTAATTAATTAAGGATATTTTTTAGTATGTTAAAAGTAAGTATTTATCGCTTTAATCCAGAACAGGACGAAGCCCCTTATATGCAAGATTATGATTTTGATACCCAAGGAAAGGACCTCATGGTGCTTGACGTTCTGGGTATGTTAAAAAGTAGAGATCCATCAATTTCATATCGTAGATCTTGTCGTGAGGGTGTTTGTGGATCTGATGGCATGAATATCAACGGAAAAAACGGTCTCGGCTGTATTACCCCTCTTTCAGAATGTGTGAAAGGAAATAAGCTTGTTATAAGGCCTTTACCCGGTCTACCAGTCATCAGGGATCTAGTAATCGATATGAGTCAATTTTATGCCCAGTACAAGAAGATACAACCATATCTTGTCAATGATGATCCGGCACCAGGTATTGAAAGACTTCAAACTCCAGAGGATCGTGCAAAACTTGATGGCCTCTACGAGTGTATTCTTTGCGCATGTTGTTCGACAAGTTGCCCTTCATTTTGGTGGAATCCAGATAAATTCATTGGTCCTGCTGGACTTTTGCAGGCCTATCGTTTCTTAGCGGATACAAGAGATAATGATACTGAGAAAAGGCTATCTAACCTACAGGACCCATTTAGTGTCTTTCGATGTCATGGAATTCAAAACTGTGTTGCTGTGTGTCCTAAAGGTCTAAATCCAACGAGGGCAATTGGGCATATAAGAAATATGTTAATGAAAAAGGCTGCCTAGGCTGGTTGCTATGAAAAAATAGAACTGTGTATTAAACACAAGGATAAATAGATGCCTAAAAGCATCATGCAAGAGTTTACAGAAAGCTCCCATCTATCTGGTGGTAATGCGGCATATATAGAAGATTTATATGATGCTTACCTTCATGATCCTAGTAGTGTTGCCGATCAATGGCGTAATTTCTTTGACACATTACCCCGGCCTAATGGAAAAATTGGTCCAGATACTTCTCATGTGACTGTCATGGCTCACTTTGAGAAACTAGGTAGACGCAGATCAAGACCAGTAGTCATTCCTGGTTCTGGTGGCGAAAATATTGAACATGAACGAAAACAGGTCAAAGTTGCCCAGCTCATAATCTCTCATAGAAATCGTGGCCACCAAAAAGCAAAATTAGATCCACTAGGTCTTTGGTCCAGGGATAGAGCACCAGATCTTGAGCTATCCTTCCATGGTTTGACACCAGCAGATTTGGATACAACTTTTCAATCTGGAATGCTGTATTTCGGTCCAGAAGAATCGACTCTAAGAGATATCATTGCTGGACTAGAAGAAACCTACTGCGGTCACGTTGGAGTTGAATGCGGTCATGTAATAGATTTAGCAGAAAAACGGTGGCTTCAGCAGCGTTTCGAGAGTGCTAAATCTAAGCCTAATTATGATGACGAAATGCGAAAATATGTTTTACAGAGATTAACGGCTGCAGAGGGTCTCGAGAAACACTTAGATTCAAAATATCCGGGTACAAAGCGCTTTGGCCTGGAGGGCAGTGAATCAATGATCCCGATGTTAGACGGAATAATACAACGAGCTGGTGGTTATGGAGCTAAAGAAGTCGTTCTTACGATGGCTCATAGAGGTCGTCTTAATGTTTTAGTAAATGTTCTTGGAAAGAATCCATCAGAATTATTTGCAGAATTTGAAGGTAAAAGACATGTTGATACTTCAGGAGATGTAAAATATCACCAAGGATTTTCTTCAGATGTAGTTACACCAGGAGGCAAGGTACATCTAGCTTTAATGTTTAATCCATCTCACCTAGAAATTGCAGCACCAGTTGCAGAAGGATCTGCAAGAGCACGACAGGATAGACGCGAGGATTCAAAAGGAGAGGTAGTCTTCCCAATTGTAGTTCATGGCGACGCGGCTTTTGCTGGTCAGGGTGTTGTTATGGAAACATTTCAAATGTCCCAACTCAGAGGATACAAGACTGGTGGTACAGTTCACGTTGTCATTAATAATCAGGTAGGATTTACTACTAGTGTTCAAGAAGATGCAAGATCAACGGAATATTGTACTGATATTGCAAAAATGGTCCAAGCCCCAATTATTCATGTTAATGCTGATGACCCAGATGCCGTAATGTTTGTCACAAATCTCGCAATGGATTATCGATATCAGTTCAAAAAAGATATCGTAATCGACCTTATTTGTTATCGGAGACGTGGCCATAACGAAACTGACGAGCCCTCTGCAACTCAACCTCTGATGTATAAGGTAATTAAAAACTTAAAAACTACGCGTGCTATTTATTCAGATCAGTTAGTCAAAGAGGGTGTAGTCTCTCAAGAAGAAGCAGATGCGATGCTCAAGGATTATAGGGGAAAATTAGATCGAGGTGAGAATGTTGTTAATAGTCTGGTTTCCGAGCCAGATATAGAGCTTTTTGTGAACTGGAATCCCTATTTAAACCAAGATTGGGACACAATAGTAGACACTACTTGCCCTATGAAAAAGATACGTGATCTAGCCAAAATAATCACAAGAAATCCTGATGGTGTGGTGATGCAAAGACAGGTTGGTAAGATATACGAAGATCGCGAAAAAATGGCTCGTGGAGCCTTACCTCTTAATTGGGGAATGGCAGAATTATTAGCTTATGCGACTTTACTAGATGAAGGATACCCTATAAGAATGACAGGTCAAGATATAGCTAGAGGGACATTTTCTCATCGTCATGCAGTCATTCATAACCAAAAAGATGGCTCAAGTTATATACCTTTAAAAGAGATACCAGAGAAATCTTCAAATTTTGAAATTTACGATTCTTTCTTATCAGAAGAAGCAGTGCTTGGTTTTGAATATGGTTACGCCTCCACATCTCCTAAGGGTTTGGTTATATGGGAAGCACAATTTGGTGATTTTGCAAACGGAGCTCAGGTGGTTATAGATCAATTCATTACAAGCGGCGAACATAAATGGGGGCGTATGTGTGGTCTCATTATGCTGTTACCCCATGGATATGAAGGTCAGGGCCCAGAGCATTCCTCTGCTCGATTGGAAAGATTCTTACAGCTCTGTGCAGAGGACAATGTTGTGGTTGCCAATGTGACCACCCCTGCGAACTTCTTTCACTTAATGCGTCGGCAGATGCTAAGAACTGTCCGCAAGCCTCTTGTGGTGATGTCTCCGAAGTCTTTGTTGCGTCATCCGAAGTGTATTTCGACGTTGAATGACTTGTCGACAGGATCCTTTCAGAAGATGTTGATGGATCCAATGTTGTCATCGGATGCCTTTGAGCCAAAAGCAGTAGAGCACGTTGTGTTTTGCTCTGGGAAGATTTATTATGACTTGCTCGAGCATCGTGAAATGATTGATCGATATCAAGATGCTACGGAAGAATCAGATCGAGAGAAGGTTCGAACATATTTGAAAAAGTTTGCTTCATTTGCAATATTAAAGCTGTTGGAATCGGGGGCGACCATAGATACCAAACGTATTGTAGTGACCAGAATTGAACAGTTGTATCCATTTCCCGAAGCGGAGATTTTGAAGCATCTCAAACGGTTTGATAAGCCTGACCTTCATTGGTGTCAAGAAGAGCCACAGAATATGGGGGCTTGGCCAATGGTGGATGAATGGTTCAGCGATGTTTTGGATGCACGAATCATCCATTACATTGGTCGTAAACGTTCAGCGAGTCCCGCTACAGGGTCTCCGAAAATTCACAAGGCAGAGCAGGCAGCTATTGTAGAAGGTGTCTATTCTCTGTAAGTTCATTTCATTTTCATTGTTATTGTTAAAGAGGTTTCTATGTCTAAGATTGTTGATGTTGTCGTTCCCACAGTTGGGGAGTCTGTCACTGAAATTTTTGAGGTTCGCATTCTCAAAGGGGTCGGTGAGTACGTTAAAGAAGGTGACGTTATATTGGAAGGCGATTCTGATAAAGCCAGTATTGAGATTCCATCTCCCATCACAGGTCAAGTGAGCGAAATCTTGGTTGAAGAAGGCGCAGATTTTCCGATTGGGGATGTCATTGCTAAGATTGAAGAGAAGGCCATTCCAGCGGAGGCGGAGAGTGCTCCGGTACCTGTCGCCCCTCATGAGTCATCTGGTGTAGCAGAATCTGTTGAAATTGCAGCTCCAAAGGCGGCGCCTGTAGTGGAGCCAGAACCACCGAAGACAGTGACACCAGTCGGTGCGGAAACCCGCGTCAAGATGACTCCACTTCGTCGTACGATTGCACGTCGATTGGTAGAGGCTCAGCAGACTGCAGCGATGCTAACGACGTTTAATGAAGCTGATATGACCGCGATCTTTGATTTGCGTAAAAAGTATCAAGATCGATTTGTTGAAAAACACGGTACAAAACTTGGGTTCATGTCCTTTTTTGTGAAGGCCATCGTAGATTCTTTGCAGGTCTTTCCGGCCGTCAATGCTGAGATCGACGGTGACTATATTGTGTATAAGAATTTCTATAACATCGGTGTTGCGGTTTCAGGACCAAAAGGCTTGATGGTGCCGGTGGTTCGGAATGCAGACCAGTTATCGTTTGCAGAAGTAGAGTTGGAAATCAAGCGCCTTGCTGGTTTGGCCCGCAACAATAAACTGAAGCCCCAGCATTTTCAAGATGGAACGTTCACCGTATCCAATGGTGGTGTCTTTGGTTCACTGCTCTCGACTCCAATTTTGAATCCACCACAAGTTGGAATCTTAGGGATGCACAGCATTCAGAAGCGTCCCGTAAACGTCAATGGGAATGTAGAAATCCGTCCAATGATGTACTTGGCTCTCTCCTATGATCACCGTATTATTGACGGTAAAGAGGCTGTATCCTTCTTGGTTCGCGTCAAGAACTTGGTCGAGAATCCAGAGCAACTATTATTTGATGTCTAAGAAGAATGTTTTTGATGTCTAAGGAACTAACTGTCAAGGAACTAACTTCATGGCGGGGTAGTTGGATGCGACCATGTAAAGAGGATTATGGGGTGATATATTGATCCATGATCATGCCAGCGAATACGTTAGTGGTATCAAATACTGTGGAGAGTTCGCATGAAACATTTAAAAGCCTGTGTTTGGGTGGGGCCATCAAAGAATCAGATCCGATCATCTGCCAAACCTGTACAGTCTGACCTCGAAACTTTGGTGAAGCAAGGTGTCAATATTGTCTTTCAAGTTGAAGACATTGGTGTGTGGTCATTTTTTACGACCGTCGCAGCTGCAGTTGAGTTTGCACATACCGTACTGGAGCAGAATGAAACGGTACAGCATTCAGTCCTCATCACGGCTGGAGACCTTCAGTATGAAGAGGGAAAATGGGTGGGGTATGCCTTAGAGCGCGTGAAGACTTTGCTGCGATTTTTGGAGCCTAGACAGATTTGGTTTACTGAAACACTCTTTCATTTGATTGATCTCGATGAAGTGCTTTGGGAAGAGGTGGGTCTCATTGCAACAGATCTCTCATCGGTTCGTTGTTTCCGAATGCTGATACAGGGTCAGGCTTTTGTTCCTACGGCATTAAAAAGAGCCATTCGTGAACAGAAGGTCATTGTATGTCAAAAGCATAGACCGATGGGTCCTGTGGAGAAGGGCAAGCATGTTGTGTTTGTTGGATATCCGTACGATCGAGAATTGCGTTCTCAAGTGGCGCGGGTGGGTAGTGTTATTCCGAACGATAGATTGTGGCTTGTATTGCCAAAAATTGGGGTGAAAACACGAAAGGCTTGGACCGATTTCGGTCGCCATTTAATCATTTCTGAACCAGATGTTTTTCTGAGTGATATCGTACGCACAGACCTAACATTGATGGACATGGGGTCTAATGGCACACTGTTTTTAGATCCCGTGAAACTATCCAGTGGTGAGGTGTCGATATTTGGAGTGGCTTTACCTCAGGTGCCAATGGCTCGCATCATTGATGGGTATACTTTGGATTTATTCAGCAATGGAGAATGGGGCTATGGAGAAGTAGACACGGCGGTGGTACGGGTCGCGGTCAATTTGGAAGGCAAATTTATCATCGCTTTTAAACCGGAATGTCGATTGAACAGTCGAGATATGGAAATTGGAAAATCGTATCCGCTCGGCAATGGAGCTCGAGTCACAATCGGTCGATTGACGTATCGATATATTGCTGATGTTGGAAAGCCTTATTGCGGATTATTTTTGGGGGAATCGACCAAACGACTCGCTCTGTCGGTTGGATCTAGAGTTGAACTGGGCCGTCAACCGGTTGGGAATGGTTTTGCCTTGCCCGATAGAGGAGGGGCGGACCGAATCCAATGGGGGCAGTCTGTACAAGCTGAGAATGCCCAAAGGAACAACCTAACCTTGGATCGTGCCTTAACAGGTCGACAACACCTCTCACTTTCAGTTCAATCAGTCGGTAGATTTATCATAGCGCCATTACACGACAAACTGCCCACGTTTATCCTACCACCATCATCTCAACGATTGAAACGCATATCCGGTGAACTCTTGATCAAAGATGAAGGGTTGATCGTAGTCGGTACCAATGTAATTCGAGTGGCAAAAACTCAATAGAGCGTACCATTGTACAGTACTTCGTTGCTTCGTTGGTTTAGGACTTGACTTATTGTTTCAGTGGAAAGAGACCATGTTTGTTGGTCGCTTTGCCAATGAGAATGTGATGTCTTTGCGATAGCCAGTTGCTTCACCGCCCAACTGATAAGGAATGGTGTCTTCAAACTCGACATGAATTTTGTCAACATAATAATCGAGTAGACCAGGGTGCCGAAGTTCACCGTTCCAAGCACTGTAGATATGTTGTCCAATTTGGAGAGGACTCATTGTGACTACACGAAGTTGGAAGCGCCCATCACGTTTTGTGGCGAAAGGAAACATTTTCATTTTGTAACCATAGTAGGGAGTGCTGGCACACGTCACGGTTGAAACCATACCTTCAAATAAAACGCCTCCTGTTGGAATCGGTTCGCCAATTTCTGCACCAGTTGGCCCAATGGCGAATGCCGGTCGGCCCAGATTGGTAATACGGACAGAGACCTTTGGTGTTTTGATGTGATTGGGCAGTGTATGAAGATATCCAGCCCATAGATATCCTGTCATTCCCTTCATGAGGGGTTTATACCACTTCGTTTTAGAGGAGCGTTTGACTTTGTTGTAATCATTTAAAATGGCAGCATCTATGCCCAATCCAGCAAATGGGAATAGGGTATCTTCTGCTTCAATCATGTTGGCTTTGATGATACTGTGGCTGTGAGGGTGTTCCCAACGCTTCAAATCATCACTTGGTTTAGATGAATTGAGCCAATAGGCCAACGCATTACCAGTACCCAGACGTAAAACACCAACAGTTGGAGGCGTGCCTTCTGAAAACTCGTGTAGTCCGTTTATGACGTCGACGATCGTACCGTCTCCGCCGCCAGCAAAGATGGTTTCGCTCCCTCTTTCGACACACTCTTGAAGCACTTCTCGTGAATGGAGCAGGCTTTCGGTGAGGTGTAGACGATCTGAAGGCAGTTGTTGTTGGAGCTGATTGATCAATGCTGGTGTTACACGACCAGCGTTTCGATTGAGTACCACATCATAGTTTAATTCAGACATTTCTTTCTCCATTATATATTGACATGTCAATACATTTAAGTTCATTATATCTGTAGGGATACAGTATAGCAAATATTTAGTGGATTGATTGTATTCCCTCTGTTCTTCACACAGTTGCCAAACTTCGATTGGGTGATGTACATGAATGGATTTTCAAGGTTGGAGGACGGAGTTCATATGTACATTGAGTACCAGAGAGTAGGTCTCCAATGTCACTTAGTGTGATGTTAACACCTCAGGAACGGCAGCGAGAGCGTTTGGAATTCCGGAAGGGTTTTTACCACCGGCTTGTGCCATGTCTGGTCGGCCACCCCCACCCCCTCCAATGTGTTTTGCCAGAGCGCGAACCATATTGCCAGCGTGTACTGTTTTGCCAGCAAGATCTTTGGTTGCAGCGACAAGAATTTTGGCGCCTTGGGTTCCAGAGGCTAAGACAACGACTCCACTACCAAGTTTATTCCGTAATCGGTCGGCCTCTTCACGCATCGCATTCATGTCTCCATTGAATTCAGCAGCAATCACTTTGATTCCTCCGAAATCTTGTACAGAGTCCATTAAATCTCCAGCTTGAAGTTGTGCCATTTCTTTACGTAGGTCAGCCAACTCCTTTTCCAATTTACGTTTGTCATCGATGAGCTTTTCCACTTGTTGTGGTACATCGCTCACTCGCACACGGAGCTGATTGGTCACTTCAGTTAATGTATCAGAACGTTCTTGATACCATTCAAAAGCTTTCGTGGAGGTAAGTGCCTCAATACGACGAACTCCGGCAGAGATTCCCGCTTCAGAGAGAATATGAAATAGGGCAATTTCCCCTGTTTGTTCAACGTGGGTGCCCCCGCAGAGCTCCACAGAAAAGTTGGGCACACACACCACTCTAACTTCATCTCCATATTTTTCTCCGAAGAGGGCCATTGCCCCTTGTTCTTTGGCTTCATTCATAGAACATACTCGAACATTTAAGCTGCTGTTGGCTTCAATCTCTGTTTGTACAAGTCGCTGGATTTCATTGATCTCTGTTGGAGAAACGGATTTGTGGTGTGCAAAATCAAATCGTAGGCGTTCTGGGGTAACCAAAGAGCCCTTTTGGGTGACATGGTTTCCGAGTACCTTTCTCAATGCTGCGTGAAGTAAGTGAGTAGCAGTATGGTTTCGGCGTGAGAGAAGTCTTGGACCAACAGCGATACTTGCGAGGACCTTTTGACCAACGGTGAGCTCAGATGCCGGAGAATCAATTTGATGCTCAACCACGTCTGGTGTTGGCTTTTGAGTGTCTAGGACTACTATTTCCGTATCGCCAACCCATAGAGATCCAGTGTCTCCAGCCTGACCACCACTTTCACCATAAAAGGGGGTTCGATCCAGTACGACAGAGCCCGCTGAAGTTAACGTCTGGACTGCCGTTCCATTTTTGTCAAATAGGGCTACGATGCTGGCCTCGTGACTTGTTTCTGTATAGCCGGTAAACTCTGTTTTAGATTTGACTTCTGCTATTGGAGAGACCTCATGTCCAGCGTCTCCGGAGCCTTTCCAGTTGGCTCTTCCCATAGCTCTTTGTTCAGCCATCTTTGCATTGTACCCATCGACATCGATTTCAATGTTTCGTTCACTGGCAATCAATTGAGTAAGATCGAGTGGGAAACCAAAGGTGTCGTGCAACTGAAATCCAATGTCGCCGGGGAGCAATCCACCATTCGAACAGTGGGTTTCAAAAGCCTCTTCTAGGATTTGCAGTCCTCGTTCAAGTGTTTCTCGGAATCTAGATTCTTCTGTGTCGATAACTTCTAAGACGAAGGACTTCTTTTCTACAATGACGGGGTACGCTGAGCCCATTTCTTCCATGACAAGTTCTGCGCATCCAGAGAGGAAGTTTTCAGTGAGGCCGAGTTTTACACCAAAGCGAATGGCTCGTCTTGCAATGCGCCGAAGAACATATCCACGTCCTTCATTGGACGGCATGATTCCATCTGCAATCAAAAAGGTTACAGCTCGAATATGATCGGCAATTACCTGTAATGCTACATCGGTATCCTTAGAGTTGCCATAGGTGGTTCCACTCAGTTTTGCACACTGTTGAATGATGGTTTGAAATATACTCGTATCGTAGTTGTTGTAGACACCTTGTTTAATGGCAACGAGTCTTTCTAGTCCCATGCCTGTATCGACAGAAGGTCTAGGAAGTGGATGCATCACTCCATCCGATGTACGATTGTATTGCATGAATACCAGGTTCCAAATTTCGACGTAGCGATCTGTT
>CALDQI010000645.1:0-4564 GCA_937911635.1 uncultured Pseudomonadota bacterium
ATCCAATCGCTCTCAGTTCTTGTCTGCCTACTTACTCTCCGCCGTCAACGTTCTTGGGTACAGCATTCTCATCCCGGTACTACCATTTGTGGTGGAAGATTACGGTGCACCAGAATGGGTGTATGGTCTACTTCTTTCAGTGTATTCCTTTTGCCAGTTCGTGGGTGCAACCTGGCTGGGAAAACTCTCTGATGCGGTTGGACGAAAAAGAGTGTTGCTGGTCTCCCACTTTGGAACCCTCTGCTGTTGGCTCATTTTTGGGGCGGCATACTTTCTACCCATTGAACCACACATCGCTGGATTGGCGTTTCCCCTCTTTGTCATTTTACTTGCACGAATCGTGGATGGCATAACGGGAGGAAACTCTGCCGTTGCGGAAGCATTCATTTCAGATATTACCTCGCCAGAAGAAAAGAAAACCATTTTTAGTACCATCGGCGGAGTTGCTGGGCTCGGAATGATCGTGGGCCCAGGAATTGGAGGGTTCTTTGCTTCTGGAAACATTGGATATCTTGGAACCATTCTCTTTGCGGCTTTCATCTCACTCGGAACGCTCATTTTCATCTCCGTTTACGTCCGAGAATCCCTCCCCGTTGAACAAAGAAAACCCCAAACTGGTCCACCGTGGTGGCACAATCTGAACCTGCCAAAGAGACTTCGCAATCTGGATGAAGCCCCGATTGTTCGGAGGACCCTCTACATCAAAATACTGTTCAGTACATTGATGAGCATTTATGTCTCAACGATTGTGTTGTACGTGATCGATCTATTTCATCTAAACGAACGAGAACTTGGATTCTTTATGCTGATGGTCGGTAGCTTCTTGGCGTTCAATCAAATGGTCGTCGTGAAGAATATGATGGAAAGATGGGGATCTGCGCAAACATTGCAACGGGGTTTACTCCTTGCCACGGTGGGATTCGTTCTGATTACCCAAACCGATTCCATTTGGGTGTATGCCGGATTTTACTATTTGCTGAACCTTGGAGTGGCAATGTGCATGCCAACCTTGAACACTCTACTTGCTGAACATGGTAAACCGGAAACCATGGGAGAGACGATGGGTATATCGAACGGCATCATGTCGCTCAGTTACACGTTCGTACCGGTTGTCGCAGCATTTGTATATGGACAAATCGGCTATCCAATCTACTGGGCGTCAGCCATGTTGGCATTCATTGGTTCACTGGCGGTACTCAGAATGAACCAAACTCTGGAACCAGCACCTCAAGCGTAATCGTCCAGCAACACCAAAATTGCGACGAAGGGCATGCCCAATATCAACAACCAAAATGGTGCTGTACTGTCGCGGGCTACCTCTCGATACACCCCAAAAAATCTCCGAACCACCCCTCTGTTCTCGAGTATCTTCGACCAAACGGTCTTCAATCTCTTTGGATGAAATGGCGAGAGGACCAAAACCAGCAATACGCCGGTTCCAAGTACAGTGGCCAGAATCCCTGTGACAGTATCTTTGATTTTCGTAAACAGTTTCATCTCTACTCCCAGTATCATTAAATTTGGTAACGAGACCCATTAATTGTTTGGGACATTTTATAAGACATATTTTTATTAAATTTGTTTGCTCATACTGTAAAAAGTCCAACCAGCCATTTTCTGCAGCCTCATACTACGACTCAATGGGATATAGATTGGATATGAGTTTACCGATTCCATCCATCAGTCCCACAACGCAAGAGCGCATTGTCAGACCCTTTATCCAAGGCTTCTCCAGTGAAGCTGTGCAGTGTGCGACAACCGACCGTGCGTTTGCTGGACCGAACTTGTCGAAGTGGTTTCGAGCCCAGAGAAAGTTGGGATCCAGAGACCGGCGAATTGTATCGGAAGTGGTGTACATCTTGATTCGGTTTGAACGGTGGTTTGTGGCAAATGGATTGCTGAGTGAATCACTGCACCCCGAAAGTGACCTGACCAATGTCTTCGCATGGATGAACGATCCAACACCCCTTCAGCAATTTGATTTGGCGACCCACCTATCGATACCCGATTGGATGGCAACAACGCTCTCGGAGATTCCAGACATCAACAATTTTGCCCAGCACCATCAGCAGCGCGCACCTCTTGACTTGCGATGCAACGCTCAAAACACCACCCGCAAAAAAGTACAGTCTGCCCTCACTAGACGAGACATCCTTTGTCAGCCGATTCCCAACACAGAACATGGACTGAGGATCCAAGGAACAGCCAACATTCAAAGCGATGCACTGTACACCCAAGGCAAGTTTGAAGTTCAAGACGCCGCCAGTCAGTATTTCATCGAACGCTTGCGTCCCCACATCACCAAAGGAACCACCGTTCTCGATTATTGTGCCGGTGCCGGTGGAAAGTCCCTTGCCCTTGCTGCACTGGGTGCCAAAGTCTACGCCAACGAGCCCAGAACTCATGCGTTGGATGAGCTGAAGAAGCGGGCCAAGCGGGCAAATCTACCAATCCGTACAGGTATCCCCAAAAATAAAGTCGACATCGTTGTCGTCGATGCCCCCTGCTCCGGAACCGGTCGCCTCAGACGCGAACCGACTGTACGATGGAAATGGGAAGCCCAGCCACCCCTTGACTGGGTACCGATTCAGCAACAGATACTGACTGAAGCTGCACAGTACGTCAAGGAAGACGGGATCATCGCCTACGCCACCTGCTCAATTCTCCCTCAAGAAAACAATCACACTCTTGATGGCTGGACGGCAGATCGACACACCATCTATGGACATGAACGCAATTGCGATGGCTTCTCATGGAGCATTTTCAAACGGAGTACCCAATGAGTGAAGCACACACAGAATTCGGAACCCAACACCCTGACCTCGTCACCGCCATTCCAGGACCCAAGTCGCAAGCTTGGATCGACCGACTGGCTCTAAGAGAATGCCCCGCCATCACTGCACGCCGAGCCCGTAGAGCGCAAAGTCTGGGAACCGCCAAGGATGACCCGATCGTCTGGAACGAGGCGAAGGGTGCCAATGTACGAGATGTCGATGGCAATGTATTCGTTGACCTCACTGCAGGGTTTGGGGTCGCCGCAGTGGGACATCGAAACCCCACCGTCGTCGCTGCCGCCCAAGCCCAGTCCGAAGTGCTGCTCCACGCGATGGGAGATGCCTTTGCCGACCCCAAACGGATTGAACTGATGGAGAAACTGGCGGAGATCAGTGGACTGGACAGAGCCATTTTGGGATGCTCCGGTTCTGACTCTGTCGAAGCCGCCATCAAAACGGCCCGTATGGCAACCGGACGCGACAAACTCCTCGCCTTTGACAACAGTTACCACGGACTGGCATTTGGTCCCCTCAGCGCCTCGGACTACAAATCGGACATGTTCAGAGGTCCATTCAAGGGTCAGTTGGGACAGCACGTCGAACACGCCATTTTCAACGGTGAATACCCCACAGACCTAACCGGCTTTGCAGCCATCCTAATTGAACCGATTCAAGGACGTGGCGGTGTTCGGCCCGCCAATAAGACATGGCTTCGTGAATTGATTCACACTGCTCACCGAGACGGATGCGTGGTGATCTTCGACGAAATCTACACCGGATGCGGACGAACGGGTCGCTGGTTCGCCTTTCAACACCCTGAACTCGCCGATGCCCAGCCCGACCTTGTGTGCATTGGAAAGGCGATGGCCGGAGGATTCCCGATTTCTGCCTGTCTGGGTACCGCAAAGGTCATGGATGCTTGGGGAGCCTCCAAAGGCGAATCGATCCACACCCAAACCTTCCTCGGCAACCCAATGGGCTGTGCGATGGGACTGGCAGCTCTCTCGGAAATCGAACGCATCCAACCGGAACTGGACGAGAAGATGATTTGGCTTCAAGCCGAATTCGACAGGCGTGGCTACACGGTACGTGGGGAAGGCTTCCTCTGGGGCATCCAACTTCCAGACACCCTCACCCTCTCCCGAAAACTAATGGAACTGGGCTACATCATCCTGCCGGCGGGTCCCAACTGCGAGGTGCTTGCGCTGACGGCACCTTATACGATTACACGGGAGCAGTTGGTGGGATTCTTGGATGCGTTGGGTGGGCTAGTCTAATAGTACAAAGGGCAGAGTCTGTCGCTGTCTTCTTCGGTTATCGGTTTCCAATCTCACTCGTGTACATGTAGTACACTTCGTTCGACTGAAATTCCGATACCCTTTGAATTCAATCGACATCTTCTACCCGACAGGTTTGAATTCAGAACCCTCATCCTGTGAATCCATCAGTCCCCGACCACCCTCCCCGTTTCAAGGATGTGAATGGCGATAGATTCACAGGATGACACAGGGGCTGAGAGCGAGGGATACTTCTGTATCCGAGTGAGCAGTACCGAAGTCAACCGAAGAAGGCAGCACCGCACATCAACTTTTAGTAAAGAGGGATACTTCTGTATCCGAGCGAGCAGTACCGAAGTCAACCAACGAAGACAACACCGCAAATCAACTTTTAGTAAAGAAGAAGACAGCCCAGCACATCCACTTTTAGCAAGGACCACTGCCTGTTGTCTTGCAAGGGAGTCTCGGACAAGTCCTACTCCCTTGCAAGCCCACTGTCAGCCGGTCTGTGGG
>CALDQI010000646.1:0-7512 GCA_937911635.1 uncultured Pseudomonadota bacterium
ATGATGGCTTCCCTCTATTGACAAAAAATGATGAATCCACTGAAACTCCAGGACTATTCCTGTGCGGCCCCTATGTTCGTCACGGTGACCTTATCTTCTGCTTTATTTTTAAATATCGTCAGCGTTTTGCGGTGGTGGCAAAGGCCATCGCAACGTCCCTTGGTCTACCAGCTGAAGGTCTAGAAGAGTATCGAAGGTGGGGTATGTACTTGGAAGACTTAGAGGTTTGTGGTCAAGACTGTGTCTGTTGATATAGAAAATTCTAGAACCCCTCACAATGTCTCTCCTATACATCGTTAATAACCTCAATGTTCGCACCATCTACAAAAACAACTATAGTATTGCTATCGAACAATGTATTTTATCCAAACTGGTGGACGTGCAAATTGATTTTGACAACTAGTCTATTTACATACACTCTCTATAAAAACAGGAACTCTCATGAAACATCTACTATGGTCTATTTTATTGTGGACAGGGTGCGCCAAAAAACCCCATTGGGAAATCAATAATGGAATGTCAACAGACAATGCTTCACCCTATTATACTCTTGGTGTAGATAATCATACAATCACACGGACACAGCCATATTCCATGTTCTGGAGAACGATTGCAATTGGCGATTGGATGGAAAAGGATGTTCATTATATTCGCTATCAATATCTAGGAAATACCTGTAATCAGATACCTGGGTGCAGTGTGGCTTTTGGAGTAATTTTCCCCGAATACGACCTCAAACAAGATGTGAACAATGCACATTCCAGTGTGTCTGGATTCAATACCCAACAAGGCAATGGTATTGAGTTCTTAGGGAATAAGTGGGGGGTTAGCTACTGTAACGGTCGTGGGATTCAGATCAATGATATCATTGGGGTCACTGTTGATATGAATACAAAGACACTGAGCTTTGATGTCAACGGAGAGGACTGCGGTGTTCGATCTAATGAACTCCCCAATAAAGTCCGCTTTGCTGTCAGTACCGAACGCCACCAAGATTCCATCAAGTTTATTTCATATGAAAAGCGTTAACACATACTTGTGCAACAAAACCCATCTATTACAATTTATCGGAAAACAAATCGGTAAATCCAATAGCGAAGTAAAGGCTCTGGTCGAAAATCTGCCTGTTAAATACTGTTGGTGACACAATTTCGATGTAGGGTAAACCTTGGTTTTCGCACGAAGTGGGAAAGGATTTTCGAAAGCGGGAAAACGGTGGTGGTTTTTGCTATACCATCTTTGGTGAATAAGCGAATGAATCCATTTCTTGAGCTTGGACGTTGTTACATAATCATGTGTAAACTTGAGTTTTCTTGGTCTTATTATTTATTTGTGCAACAATGCCCGTCAAACTGAAACTACCTTCACACAATTAAAAACAGTTAGCTATTATACTTTACATATTCGTCTAGTAACATTTGAACTTGCTCCTCAGATAAAGATGCCAACCAACCTTGAAGTGATGTACCAAATAGAAAATCATCTCTTTTTCCTTTTGAGGAGATTATTCTATTTTCTTCCAACAAAACCTCAAAGAAATACTTTTTTACTACCTTTTCAACGACTCCGTATAAGGGTTTTATTTTATCATAAGAATGAAATACAGCATTTTCCATTGACAACATTTGATCTTCACCAGTTGACATACATATACTCCTGCGATCCTCAGAAAGGTAGTTCCAGATATCATCGGGTAGACATCTACCTCCACCTACACATTGATATTCCATCTTCAATTGTACAAACCAATCAGAAGAAGTATTCTTAGATTGAATCTCTCCTAATAAAACTTCAAAGAACTTTCTTTTATCAAACATGTACCGTTCGCTTTCCCAATGTAGAATTGGCTGATACTGGTCAAAATGATCTATTATATTTTCAAATTCATAATCAAAATCACAAAGATATTGTTGCCCTTGAGATTGCAGATATACATAGTTTTTGTGCCATTCTTCAAAAAAACTTTTGATAAAAGATTTTGATTGACTTTCTATTCTTGAATGGGAAAAAGTAAATGATGTCATTCCCTCAATAACAATACTTTGAAGCTCAGATACGTCGCACGGCCAAAAAATAAATGGAGAATTTGAAATATGGAGAGAATGTAATTTGTTCTCGCAATGCCAAGTGTTCAATTCTGAAATGTTATGAAGTTCTAAAGAACGTACCTTAGGAGAGGTTATCTCAATGGTTTCTATTATATTGGAATCACGTATCACAATAGACTTTACATTTGGAAAGCGCGAATCAATTACAGTATTTTTCACTTGTTCGTACAGCCAGTTTATTTCATGTTCTTGATACGAGGAAACCAACTCATCAAGACATATATAAGAGGCATTATTATGTGAACCAACGATGTTTAAAGTCTCTAAATCTGTTATCTCTGAGACCAATGGAAGCATCTCTTCATTTAATGTTAAGTCTTGTGGATAAGTCTTCATTTGCTCCAGAAGAGTATCTGCTTCAATAAAATGCTCAGGCAAAAAGTAAAATAATATCTTTTGAATATGCTGACATCGTTCAGTCATCAAAAGTAGTGTTTCACTATCAAAGCAATTTTGAAATACCTCAACAGCTATTTGGGGGGTTTTTCGTAGAAGATTACTATCAGCTAATAGATGAAGCTTCCACGCAAGGAAATTAGGAAAAGGATATGCTTCCGGAGACGAAAAATAAGTGCAAGACTCTCGTTGAGAGAGAGGGATAAATTGGAGCATCTGTTCTTGTTCTTCGCTCGAAAACCCATCAAAGAGGTTTAATCCTTGAGCTTGCTTCTCTTTATCCCCACCGAGTAGAGAGAAAATCTGTATAGAACGAGTGGAGAATTGATTCGCTGTGCTTTTACCATTCAAGAGTTCTCTATACTCATCTTCTTCGAGGGTTTTTATTCCTAGTTTCTTCGCTTTTTATATTTCGCGTTGGTTGCGTTGTGTGAAACTTGATTTCCACACACCAAGAAGTCTACCTCCCCACTAATGTCACTTATTACGTCGGCTCCAGCATCTTCCGCCTCTTTTGTCATCTTCGCACGGGTTTGACTCATTTTACCGGTAAATACAATTTTCTTACCTTTAATTGACATAGTCTACCTCCAAAATATAACAATCGAAATAAATTTTATTAATACCCATAACCTGTTTCTCTACGCCTTCCTACTTTCGATTTTTTTAACTTCGTGCGAAAAGCAACATCGAAATAGTTCTTCCAATAGCCTTAAGGTATTTTTAAGAGTTTATGATTGGAGATTTTATCTATGCTTGTTGGGTAAATGATATAATTTGGTCCTTTTTCGACTTATTTTATTTGTGCAACAATGCCATTCAAGTTCGCTATCCGAGACAAGAAATGTGATAGAACTTCCTATCCATTCAATGGTTTAAGAAGATAATTTTGTCGCGTTTAATGGAGTGTGTATGTCTAATTTTCAAGATATTTATCAGTCTTTAGCCAAGAACATTAATAAGAGTAAGAAAGTTAAGAGATTGATTTATCGAAGTGCTCCAAAAGAGCTTGTATTGTCTTTTTGTACTTTATCCGAAGACCAGCAGAAAGAAATCTTATCCATTGTGGAGGAAATACCAAAACGTACAGATGCGTTCGGAACGATCGTTATTGACGAAAATGATTTCACTAAAGAGAAATTAAATCTGCACATATTTACAACAGAACGGTCACAAATATCTTGTGCACAGTGGCCGAGTACCGTTCGGAGAATTGTTTTAATTCGTTTCTTTTTCTCTTTTTCAATCCAAAAGCACACGAAATATCTTCGTCAATAATCTTCATATATCCATTGTTATTACCAATCATCATCTACCCAAAAATTTAGGTGTTAAAGATTATTGGTGATGGTCTTTAGAAACAATCAATCGAACGTCACTGAAAGAGGCGTTGGTGGTGTACTGAGGACTTTATCGATACGTAGATCAACTTGTTTTACTGACAGCGTACCCTTTGATGGCTTCCAAATCCCTTGAACTTGCACCCAGCCATTATTCATTTTCTGCGACGAGAGTGGTATACCCAATCGAGTGTCGTCTATCGATATGGGATGGTCCTTCGATGGACCAAGATAGCACTGACGATTCAGTGGTTCAAATGTGCATCGTATACTTATGATCATCCGCTGATTCCGATGGGAACTCAGCCATCCAAACTGTTCAATCTCAGAGGCAAACGTCTTGGTTATTTCATTTTCCACAGAAACTTGTTTGTTCGCACTACATCCAAACAGAGACCAAAGCACCCAAATGTTCATTCAGCCTTCCGTTCCGCTTCGATTTGATGATACACTTGCAAGTGGGGTATATCCCAAACACTTTGGACACATTTCTCTCTATCAAATGCACCAGCCGTCCATTCACGTTCGGAGTCCCACAACCAAAGCAGATACCGAACGGTCCACAATTGTCGTATGAGATTCTGCGGAATCCCAAAACTCTCGCTTAAATATTCCCACAATCGAGCCCCATAATCATCTACTTCTTCGGCATCCCAACCGTCTTCACACAACTTGTCGATAGATGGAAACAGTGCACTCCATTGTTGAAGCTGTTCTGGTGTTGGTCTAGACATATATTCTTCCTAGGTCGATGTTGTAGAATTAGTGGTTATCCATGAGCGAATCAATGCATTGTCTGCTGATGACAACGCACGATACTCAACATAAGCGTCCATATCAGCATCATCAACAGGACCCAACTCGTCTAGAGATTCGAGCAACGAAGCACCACACATCTTCCAATAATCAAGTATTTCTGTAGATTGTTCAATGAATGTTCGACTGTCTAGACTCTCAAATTCTGTTGGATTCTCGACTTTTGGATTCCAGCTTTTCACCATCTCTGGATTCACCATAATTTCATCTTTATCATCCCAATCTCCATCGGGTCCATAATACGCGTGTCGGAATACTTTTATTGGCATGTAAAATCCTTTGACTAGATATCATATATCCTACTCAATCGATGAACAGTCAAAATCTATTTTTTGCCTGTTGCAAATTACTTGCATTTACAAAACTATTGCATTAAACTACACACGAACAATAACCATGGAGTCAAAAATGACACGCATACTTAGCACCCTTTCTCTTGTAGCTCTTCTTTCTGCCTGCGGTGACGGCGCCAAAGAAGGTGAAGAATGTACTTCTGACGCAGATTGTGCAGAAGGTTTAGAATGCCACATGCACGACGGTGAAGAAGATCACGGTGAATGTGAAGCTCATGAAGATCACGAAGATGGTGATGATCATGAAGATGACACTGCAGCTGCAGAGTAAGCCTACTTCATTTTAATAACAGTTGCTGGCGTAGTGCTCTCGGGTGCTGCGTCAGTTTCGTTTTTTGATATTGTGAAGACTATCTCTGTCCTTCAGCCCACAACCAGGCCAAACTATATAAGGTTTGCATTGGATTGGCTCCTGGTGAGGTTGGAAATACACTGGAATCGACAATGTACAGATTGTCTGTTCCCCAAACTCGGTGTTCAAAGTCCACAACGCTGTCGTCTGGGCTGGCACCCATTTTGTTGCTTCCCATAAGGTGGGCAGAAATAATGGTTTGATACCCCGGCTCAAAAGTTAGGTCCTCTAAAAAGTCCAACGAGTCATTGGGAGATAAAATGGGTGACGTCCCCAACGCCTCAACTTCTCTAGAAGGTAGCATAACTGTACGTGCACCAGCGGCAAACAATGTCTCGATAGAACGTTGAATACCCTTCTGAAGATTGCCTACATCAATTGATGTAAGGGTATACTTCAACTTTATGGTACCATCTCGTCGTTGACTAACTTGATTGGTGGAGGCACCTGTATCCACCAGCATCACCCCAAAACCAGCCATGTTTTGTAAGGTGCCCGTCCATTTCACATTTTCAGCTGGTGTACCTGGAAACAATGTGGAAATATAGGCTGCATTCGCCGACATGGACTCTAAAATAAACCCTTCCTCTGCATAGTCATCGATGTACACCGACGCAGTTACACCTTCATTGGCTTGAATCTCGGTATCAAAGACACCCAACACGGGAAAAGACGTATGACCATTGAACCCTTTTCCAATGTTTGGATTGTCTACGTTCGAACGCTGTAAGATGAGCGAGGTACCCACTGTACCAGCGCTGAGTACAACTTGACTTGTCGGGACTGTCAGCGTAGTCTCTTGAGGCACTTGCAGACCATGAAAAGCATCCTGATACCCATATTGATCGGTCGGTTCGAGCATTGTGATTTCCAAATGAGAAACCGTTGAGGTATCTTCATTTGAAAAGACCACACGTTCAACTCGGGCTCTTGGAAGAACTGCCAATGTGTTCTCCACATCTGTCATCCCGGGATACAACAACTGTTCAATTGGTGAACGTTTTGGGGAGATGGATGAAGGCGCCTCTGAGGGTATGTATCGATTCAACTGATACAACTCTGGATTGCCACCCAGTGCCAACGTTCCGTCCCACAACACTCGATTGTTTGCGTTGATTTCGGTGATTGCCAACTCTCGAGTCCCCAACAACTTCGATACCTCATGATTGGCTCGTTCCATGTCTTCAAAAGTCCACTGGTCAGACTCAATCCTCCCCAGCTCACGCCAAGCATTGATCTTGTCTTGAACAATTTGAGAAGTGGGTGGAAAAACCAAATCTGCATTGATGGTACCTCCGCCGCCCAAAGTTTCAGCCGTTTCAAAAGCCACCTTTCCATCTGTACTGAGAATCCCACCCCATTCCATCCGTAGATTGCTCATTTGCCGAGGGTCGACGGCCCCTGGAATCGGAAAATGTCCCATCTCTAGCAACAGTACCCGATGACCCTTTTCCCACAACTGATGAGCTACCATTGAACCTGACACACCCGAACCCACAACCACATAGTCAAATGGATTTCCGGTTTTTTTATCCAGCAACACTGTATCTTTCACCTCGACGGGCGATGGAGCGAAGGTCGGAATATTAGAGTCTACAAATCCATCCACATCCTCATTTTTCCACTCTTTATCTTTGTATTGAATCGATTGTAAAATGGCAGGACAGGATAGTTGAATCGCCGTCTCCATTCTAAGAGTATTGTGGGTTGAGGTACGGACATCAGCATTCGTACTGAACAGAGATCGTTGCAGCCAATCTTCCTGAGATACATCCACCAAAGAGCCAAACTCTGTAAGCTGTGTTTGGTATTTACTACCCCTCATTTGTTGATGTGCGAACCTTGAATACACACCACACTGAGCCCTCCCCAACAGCGAGAGTTCATAGGGTTTAACGATGGCTTTATGAAAAGCCTTGTGTGGCTTAACGGAAGGCGCGCAAGCAAGAAACAACGTTGTTAATATCATCTTTTGGGACCCACCTTAGAATACTTAAAAATACCACCCAGTATCGCCTGAAACTTGGGGTTGAAAAATGCCATGTGATTGGGAAGATACTCTCCAGGAACCCGAACCACCCAATACGGGTGTGGTTTCCCTTGCGGTGTGAGTTTGATGTACTCATCTTCACCCACTCGAATGGTGT
>CALDQI010000647.1:0-2891 GCA_937911635.1 uncultured Pseudomonadota bacterium
CAGTGTCGACGGAGAGGTATGGTATCGAGTTCGACTGTCAGGACTGAGTGATAAAGCCCAAGCAGAGGCTCTGAATAGAACCTTACAAGATAAAATGAATGAGTTCGATTACGTTGTGGTTCGAGCACCATAAAGAGAGTTGACAAATATCATCGATTGATAGATACTGATAAGGATTTGGAGGAAAAATGTTGTCACTGTGGATAGGATTGCACGTCGCTTTCGCCCAACAAGGTACCTTTGTTGTTGAAGAGGTAGAGGAAGAAGAGGCAACAATGAATCAGTACATGATTCAGCCTGGAGACACTCTGTGGGATTTGGCTCAAGCCAACTTTGGTGATCCACAATATTGGCCTCAGCTCTGGTCAATCAATGAATACATCACCAATCCTCACTGGATTTATCCTGGAAACGCCATTCAGTTCACTCCAGGAACCACCATCGAACCTCCTCAAATTGATATTATATCCAATCAAGAAATTGGCTACATTGTTGACCAGCAACAATTTGGTACAGAAGAAAGTTTGTGTGGTCCAGACGTACGATTTGATTTCAAACAGCCCACCGGTACATTTTTAGTCTCTGGCTTTATCGAAGATCAAAGCAACCTTGAAGTACTGGGGAAAGTTGAAGCCTCACCGAAAAACCAAAGCTTCATCATAGAAGAAAACAAAGTCTATATGAGGCTCAATGACCCCGAGATTTACGACTGCGGAGATATGGTTACCGTTGTACGAAAGATCAAAAATAAGGTACGGCATCCAAATTCATTCTTCAAAAAATATGGGAGCATGTATCAAATTGTTGGTGAAGTTCGAATCTTACATACCTACGGAAACTATGTCGTTGGTGAAGTTCGTTCTTCCATTCATGAAATCCATCGTGAAGATTTGGTGATCCCCTCTAGACCAACCGTAGTACAACTAGAAGTCGAGAAACCTTCTGGAAACCTTCAAGGTGTGGTGATTGATCGGTTGGCTCAACATCATTCCTACAGTACAGAACGAGACACACTGTTCATTGATCGCGGATTTTCTGATGGTGTAATGGTTGGAGACACATTCTACATTATCTCTCAAAGAGATCCATACATAGATGACACCAAAGAGAATTATGAACTCCCTCCAATGGTCATCGGTCGTGTTGTTATCGTCGATGTCAAAGAAGATTCTTCGGTTGCTGTATTGACGGATGTCCACACCACAATTGGTATGGACGGAGAGAAGGTACCTGTGAGCGTGACTCAAAATCCATTCTAGTCTCGTACACCTACCTAGGCTAGAAATGGTTTAAACAGTTTATGCACGGTATTTCTACGGATACAGTCATTCAAACGACTTGGCGCGTTCCATTTACGGTAAACGGTTGCCAAACGTTTCGCATTGCATTTGAAAGCACTCAGTTGACATGGGTGTCTTTCATCATCGATGGTCGAACGGGTACGTTGTTTCAGTTTGAGGGGTTCGCACCAGTAAATCAAATCCCAAACTGGTATAGTGACACCCCCTTTACTCGATGGTCCATCACAGCTGATTCTAATCACTCTGTATTGCTAGACGGAGCAACGATCATTCAACAAAAGTGGATATCCATGGAACCTTCTATACAGACGTTCCTAGACACCTTTTCGCCTCAAACAATCTGTGCATTGTGGCTTGGTAAGTTTGGTTATACGATACAGAGATCTGAATGAGCCCCGTCTCTGTATCTATTCTATATACCGTAACCGTCCATGTCGAATCTAATTAACCTTCTCCACCAGAACCTTTAGAGCCTTCAGACTCAGGCTTCGTAGGTGGATGTTTGCACTCTGGAAGTTCCAATACTGGATCTGGACTTGCAGAATAGCCAGAGTTTGCGTGAATCTCTTCACCCTTGTTGATTGAATCCCCACTGACCTGCACGGCGTAATCACCACCGATTTTGATGGCTGTCGTTGCCCCAGAGGTGACTTCAATCTTTTCTGATGCCTCTAGTATAAAATCCTTGCATTTAATGGAAATGGTCTCTTTCACTTCCCATTCAGTGTTCCCATCTGAATACTCTGTAATGGTCTTTTCAGCTGAGCTCAGTTGTTGATAAATGGGGGCTGTTGTAACATCCAAACGGGTTTCCGCTTGCGCACCCAATTCTACCTTTTCTTTGTCTTCCGTATCATCAAAAATGATCATGTGGTCATTCCGAGACCAAAACAACCGCAGATTGTTCTTTTCATCGTCATTTTTATAGGGTTCGGGTTTGTCCTCGCCACCGTTGTATACGGCACCCAGAACATATGGTGTCAAAGAACGGTACGCAAAAGTCAGCACTACTTCGGTACCAATTTCGGGTATGCAGACCCAGCCACGGTCTTTACCAGCCATGGGAGTTGTCATACGGCACCAATGAGACTCGGTAACACCATCAGTAGATTCAGTTGGTAGCTCAACCAATATACGATTGAGTTTCTCTGGGTCTTTGTTGTCTTTGACAACCCCGACAATCACACCAGATATCATATACTCTCCAGTTTCAATTTAGGGTGATCAAGTTGGCATCCATTGATAACGTACCTGCCGCTTGCTGATTCATATCACCGCCCGCTTCAATCTTTGTATCGGCTCCCGACTTTACAGACACATTGTTCTCTGCTTCCAAGGTAAAGTCTTTGCACTTAACAGAGATGGTCTCTTTTGCTTCAATTATGATGTCTTTTCCAGAATACACAGAGAGTACTTTGTTTGCAGAATCCCAAATCACTTTGATCTCTTCATTGTGCAAGATCAACTCGATACGCTCTTTGTCTTTGGTATCGTCAAAGGTTAAACGGTGTCCTGAACGCGATTGAAATACCCGTAGGTTGTTTTCTTCATCTTCATTAGCGTATGGAGGAGTATCTACACCATTGTACA
>CALDQI010000648.1:0-1887 GCA_937911635.1 uncultured Pseudomonadota bacterium
GCTGTTTGCCGTTCAGGATTCGCATGCTTTCCCAAATGCATGGCTAGCGAATCGCAATGCGCTCATCGCTTTGGTCTTTGGGATGCTGTCTTTTGAAGCACACATTCGTTGGCGCGAAGAGGGACGACAAATTGTCTGGCCCCTGCTGTTGTTTGCACTATCGATGTATTCAGCCGAGGCGGGTGTGTGTACACTGGCATTCATTGGTTCGTGGGCATTGTTTTATGAGAAGGACAAACGGGGCATCGTGACAACACTCTTACCGTATATTGGGATCGTAGTTCTTTGGAGAATGGTGTACAAAGACATGGGGTATGGGTCTTTTGGATTTAAATTGTATGTTGATCCAGGTACCGATATGATGGCGTACATTGTCAATGTTCTCAAGGGACTGCCAGTTCTTCTCTTCAATCAATGGTTTAAATTACCCGGCGAAGTGATGATCATGTTACCAGCGACAGTGCAGGGCTGGTATGCATTGGGGTGTTTTATACCGGTGACCGTTGTGTTTGCACTCTTTTGGCCGATCATCAAAGAGAACAAGCAGCTGAAATTTTGGTCTTTGTCGATGGTTGCAGCCCTAATACCCGTTAGCGCAACCAGCCCACAGGAACGCCTGTTGCTCTTCTGCGGAGTTGGCTTTATTGGATTGTTGGTCGGACTGTTGCAACACCATAAAGGACAGTTGGCAAAGTGGTTGTTGGTCCTGCACCTACCACTTGCGATTGCTTTGATTCCTTTGAAACTGGGTATGTTGAAGTCGATGGACTTGTTTTTGATGGGCTACGAATCTGCTCCGTCTGATATTCAACCAGAAGACCAGATGATTTACCTGAATGGTTTTGAGTTTGTTCCGATGTACGGACATGTGATGCCGAGGATTCGTCAGGAAATAGCTCCCTCTGGGTTCGTTCTGCTAGCTGGTGCAACTGATTTCACTCTGACAAAAGTCGATCAGCATCGATTGGAGATGTCCATACCCAAAGGGTGGTTCGCTGAAGGGATGCCGATGCTGACCCCTCCGCAGAAATTTACCGTTGGACAACACACGACGAGAGGTGTTTTGAGCGTCAAGGTCTTGGAGATCACCCCTGATGGTCAACCGAGTAGGGTGTTGTACTCGTTTGAGAACCAATTAGACCATCCAAATTATCGCTGGATGCTCTGGAAAGGTTTACATTATGAAGAAATAGACATTGATTTTCCATTAGGAGAACCGGTGTTCTTTCCCAATCCAATGTTGGACATGATGAACCAATGATGACATAAGGAAGGAAGCTAGAGTATGAACAAGTACTATTTAATAAGCGGTGCCAGTACTGGTATTGGCCGTGCACTTTCCGAAGATCTAGCCAAGCAAGGGCATCACGTATTTGCCACAGCTCCCACTGATGAAGAATTACAAACCCTCGTTGGATTATCCGATCGGATTACACCACTTCTATTGGACATTCGTTCGGAGGAACACATTACTCAGCTGAGAGAATCTGTTCTGAAGCATACAGACCATCTTGATGGTCTCATCAACAATGCTGGCGTTGGATTGGGCGGTCCGGTTGAACTATTGGATGTGGATGGGATTAGAGACTCTTTTAACATCAATGTGTTTGGGCACATTAAAATGACCCAAACATTGTTGCCATTGATCCGGAAGTCCAAACACGGTCGAATCGTTTTTACTGGGTCCTCTGCTGGATTGTTTGTACTCCCCTTAACCAGTGCCTATTCAGCCTCGAAATTTGCTTTGAGGGCGTTTTGTGATGCACTGCGAGTTGAATTGAAACGAGAAGGCATTCGCGTCAGTTTAATTCAGCCCGGCAGTATCCAAACTCCCATATGGTCTAAGAAACCCTTCGATGAAGTGGAAGGGCATCCCGATGTTGAACG
>CALDQI010000649.1:0-2834 GCA_937911635.1 uncultured Pseudomonadota bacterium
ATTGCGACCAATCATATCGAAGTTGATCATAAATGCAACCGATTCCATATCGATTTGCTTTGTGAAAGCCTCAGACCCCAACAATCCCAGTTCTTCAGCCGAGAACGCAATAAACATGATCGTTCTTTTCGGTTTTTCACCCTCTGTAAACACTCGAGCCAGTTCCAGCAACGCAGATGTTCCAGAAGCATTGTCGTCCGCTCCATTAAAGATTGAGTCTCCTTGACCTTCAAAAGCACCCAGATGATCAAAGTGGGCCCCAACGATGACCAACTCATCTTTCAAGTTGGGGTCGACTCCTTCGATCATTCCAATAACATTGGGAACCGTCATCGTCTCAAGATTCTCAGCCTCTGTCCACGATACCGACAGCTGTGTATCCAAAATTGGAAATTCTGCGGGCGATGTTCCTTGATTGAGTTGTTCTTGAATATCCTCGAGAGAATTGTTGGAAAATAAAGGGGCAATCACATCTGGAGATACTTGTACCGACGCAAAGGTCTGCGATGAATTTATGACCCTTCGAAATCGATAGTACATCTCGTCTGTCTCATCCACCGGCTCTTGAAACAGTGAGAAGTCCGGACGAAAATCTCCATCGCCACGTTTAATTCTATCTTCTGGAAATGAAGGGTCGGTAAACACCACCATTCCAACTGCGCCATTCTTCTCTGCCACAGCCGCTTTTGTGTCGTACGTTGCGTGGTCCATAGATTCTATGGATTCTGGCTTTCGTCTCATCACCACCACAACTTTACCTGTCACATCAAGGTCTGCATAATCATTCCATTCATGTTCTGGAGCATCAATCCCATAGCCTGCAAACACCAGCGGTACGTCATCCAATCTGGTTGTATGATTTGGGCTCTTCTTATTTTCAAATTTAAAGGGTCGCCATGAAGTATGTGGTATCAGTGTGGTGCCATCGTCATTCTGCATGGTCAGACTGGACTCTTTCTCCCAAGTATACTTATAGAGATTGTACGGAACTACGAAAGAGTCTGCCCCATCAACAGTTTGTAAGCCATACCGTTGAAATTCGGTCGTTATGTATTCCGCAGCTTTGTCTAGACCTGTCTCAAAAGTTCCTCGACCGAGGAATTCATCTGATGACAGGAGTTCCACATGTCTCGTCATATTACTTGACAATACCCCCGTCTGCTTAGTTGGTTCTGGGTCCTTTGAAAAGCAGGCACACAACCACAACCATACATACATAAACACCCCCACATTCTAATTAAAGCAATCTACTCACCGGTTCTGAGTCCATAATTGAACCAATAGGTAATTACCGTATCCCAGTCGGAGGACATGCTACAGCATCAACGCAAATAATACTCCATAGAGTTCATAGCCTCATACCCATAGGAACTCACTGCAGCCCCACTTGGGCAAACGGAATTCGCAGTATTTCCATACAAATCTGCCGTATTGTCAATATAGGACGCCATCGGACGAGCAGGACTGTAATAGCTACCAGCAAACGTTGGACAGGTTGTACAACAACCGGTGTAGAACCACGGCACTGCATTGTATATACCGGAGCAGTTGGATCCCATTCCCTGTGCATCAAATGAACCATCTGCGAAAAAATTAACCGTGGAACTAAATGTACTGGTCGTTACGCTCAAAGCACTGGACGACAGTGCAAAAGCACCATCTGAACCAGTGTAGTAGAGGGGTGAACAATCCACACCGCTGCTTGAGTCTCGTGGGGTATGAACCAGCATGTGATCCAATTCCACATTGAGTTCAGACCACAAGGGTCCAGATAGACGATAGGCATCATTGGGTTGAGGAGTGCCGGATATGGAGCTGTAAAAGGAGCTAAAGTTGGTCAACAACGTAGAACTCTCTGCAAAATCCCATACCGTTCGCTGCACCAACGTCCACCCACCACCATCGGTGGTCATATCGCAATAGGCATCGATCGTCCCAGCCCACGTCGTATCAATCGTGTATATACCATCACCGACAGTATCCGCATTCACTTCTTTGATCTCCAAACACGATGAACAAGGCTCAGGAAGAACCAAATCGCAATCTCTATCTTCACCAGAACAAGCTTCCGATGCACCAGGATAGAAATTTTCGTCGTTGTCATTACAGTCTGTATTGTCGAGCACATCTGTGGCAATACTGCGACTACACGTACTTGAACTCACCGAATCACCAAAACCATCACCATCAGAGTCCGGATACCAAACGGCTCCCGGTTGCTCATCTACATCGGTGTCATCACAATCGGTATTGTCCAACACATCACTGCTAAACGCTCTCGAACACGTCGATGAATTGTTTGGATCTCCATACGTGTCACCATCACTATCGGCATACCATACCACTCCCGGATACTCTCCCGAATCTGCATCATCACAATCCGTATTGTCGAGCACATCTGTAGAAGCATTCCGTGAACAACTTGAAAAGCTGCTTGGATTTCCATACGAGTCGGCATCCGAGTCGGCATACCATGTCACAGTAGGGTTTTCTCCCGAATCCCCATCATCACAATCGGTATTGTCCAACACATCTGTGGAGGCATTTCTGGAACACGTAGATGAGTTGTTTGGGTCTCCATAGGTGTCACCATCACTATCGGCATACCACACCATTCCTGGATACTCTGTGTTGTCTAGATCGTCACAGTCTGTATTGTCCAACACATCCGTGGTAGCACTTCTTGAACACGTCGATGAACTGTTTGGATCCCCATAGGTATCACCATCGGAATCCGCATACCATACTACACCTGGATACTCTGTGTTGTCTCCATCGTTACAATCAGTGTCATCAGTAATGTAGTTTAAGGGTTGGGTACACGACGTTACGGA
>CALDQI010000650.1:0-7614 GCA_937911635.1 uncultured Pseudomonadota bacterium
TAAGCTTAACTATATCAAAAATTATTGAAAAAATTAAAAATTATTCACCTAGAATCGAAGGTGTTGGCAAACCAGGAGTTTTGCAAGTTACAGGTACTATAGTTTATACAAAATGTATTCTCGAGCTGATAGATTTGCATGATCATAGATTGTTTGATAGCGAAAAAGCAGGTTTAAAGTATTCAATAATTGGAGATGAAAACAAATTAAAGCATCAAGATTTTTTTAAGAACCACTATTCTCGATTATCATCACCCATAGTTTTAAACTATGCTAAAGATCGTCTTCCCAAAAATAATAATACTTTATCCTGGAATGCATTTAAGTCCAAAAGCTATGATTTTGAGCTATTGATTAATTCAATAAAATCTCAAGAAGATCCTTTCTTTGAATCTGTTTTGGTAAGAAATTTAATATTGTTTTTATCAGGTAATGAGTTACAGAGTATTAATAATTTAACAAGAAATCTGTATAGAAAAGACGTGAAGAGATTTCTTTTAAATTTTTACCTTACAATGTTGACTATTGTTTCTGACGGAAATAAAAAAACAGATAAAACTATTTCTAATCTAATCTTTGGTCTAGGGACTGGAAGAAGTGGAAGTACCAGCCTATCTTCTTTATTATGCCTGCAAGAAAAAACTTTTTCTAGCCATGAATATCCTCCATTGGTTAATTGGAGTAATGATATAAAGAACGTTTTATTTCATTTGAGCAGAAGTTTGATACTTTTAAATACCTTTAATTTTGTTGCAGATGTATCACATTGGTGGCTTCCTTATGTTGAATTTATTATGGAAAAATTTCCAAATGCAATTTTTGTATGTATTCAAAGAGAAAAACAAGAAACTGTTTCTTCTTTTTTAAGGATAAAAGGAAACGGAGAAAAAGGGACTTTAAATCATTGGATACCTCATGACGGAAAGTATTGGAGACATAATAATTGGGATGAAACTTATCCAAAATTTAAAACACATTCCTTGCAAGATGCCCTTGAAAATTATTGGGATGAATATTATTCTTTAAGTCAAAATTTAGAAAGAAAATTTCCTAATCATTTCCGAATTTTCAATATAAAAAATTTATCTTCTGAGAAAGGTCAGTTAGAAATTTTACGATTTTGCAAATTTCCAAATCCAAAAATAAATCTTGGGGTCAAAAAAAATATTAATTCTATTGATGACGGTGAAACAGGATGGAATGATATTAAAAAATTGTTCCGTACAACCTAAAATTCATCACAAGAAAAAGACTAATTAAAATGGACTATATCACCGATGATACAAAGGTGCGGCGAGTAATTTGGCTTGATAAGATCGAAGTCGATCATAAATTCTTTGGTGATGTTTCAGGGTCATTCACAAAAGATTTGGATATTGAAACTCAAAGAGATGGCAAAAGAGCTAATTTGGATCACTTGCGAGTATGTGGGAACATACCAGAAAAATGATCTGCTCGACTCATCCCAAGAAAAGCTGTATGTGAAGTATACAGACTGTGTAATATCGTATGCTTTTTGTACGCTTGGCATGGAGAGCCGAGTTCTTACTGAACGTGCAGATGCGGCAGACGTTGTGTGTACTCCGGATGCAGATTCTTTGGTTACAGTTGTATGGGAGGGTCTTGTACTTCCAACTGGATATGGGGACTGTGATGATGCGAACTTGGCCAAATATCCGACCGCTGTCGAAGAGTGTGACGGTATTTTCAACAACTGTGACCACCCTCAGAAGTCAGAGTTTGAAGGACTGGTTGGAGATTGTCTGTGTCCCACAGCTGACACGGACAATGATGGAACGGACGACGCTTGTTTAACAACCGGTTGTTTGGACACCGATGGTACTGTCTGTACTCCCATCGATGAAGATCAAGACGGATATGTGGACCCGGCGTACTGCGAGATATCTACCGCACCAGTAACGATTTCTGGTACCGACTTCTACGGGGCTGAAATCGAATGCTATTGTCCAACGACGAATTGTCAGCTTGATGTACTTGGCAATGGCGCCAGTGACTGTCTTACTCCAGAAGGTGAAACCTGTGTGCCTTCGGATACCCGTAGTGTCGGATTTGCAGATGATTGTTTGACTACTGATCCACCAACCAGTTCGACCTATACAGGCGAGTTGGCCATTGAGCATGTGTTTGAACTGAGTGATGGCAGTAGTTTGACGCGTCCATTCAATGAAACCGACAATGATAGCGACGGTTTTGTCGAGTGTGAATATATTAGTGCATCTTGGCTTGGGTCACTGAGTGTTGTTGGTGGCTTCGACTGTGATGATTATGATGACGCTGTGTATCCGAGTGCAGATGAAGTGTGCGATGGTCAGTACAATGACTGTTCGAACAATTACGTCGAGACGTCAGCTCCGGAGGATGAGTTGGATGACGATGGTGATGGTTGGGTCGAGTGTGTACGGGACCTTGATGTGGTGTGGAATGCTTTTGATGGTGCAGAAGAACCAAATGCGATGGGCTACGGTACTGATGGTACGATTCTTGGTACATCATTCTGTATCTGTTCAGATGAGTTGTGTTCGACAAACTGCATTGATGAAACTGGCAGCGCGTGTGTTGTTCCCACAGACTATTGTGAACGTCAAATAACATACGATCACAGCGATTGTGATGATGCGGATGAGTATACACACCCATATGTGGCTCTCAATGAATATGAAGAGGCTGGTGATGGTGTTGGTCCGTTCAGTTGTGTTCGAGACCGCGATGGTGATGGGTATGGTGATGCAGCGCCAACGATTGCTGGTGTAACAGCCGGTCATGACTGTGACGATCTGAATATTTACGTCCATCCGAAACAGAATGAGGTTTGTGAATCGGGTGATCAAGTGGATACGGACTGTAATGGCAACGTGAATACTGCGGACTATTCTGAAGGGTATATTCTCGATACCAATGGTCTAGGCTCATTGCTCTACGTAGATTCTGATGGCGACGGGTTTGGAGACTCCAGTATTGCCGCAACGCCGGCCTGTGAAGTTGCGGAAGGGTTTGTCTTCAACGCAACCGACTGTGATGATGAGGACGCGACCATCAATCCGAACTCCAAAGAAATCTGTGATGGAATTGACCAAGACTGTGACTTGACCATTGATGAGCCAGATTCTTTAGATGATCCAAGCATATCGAAGTGTACCTTTATGTATAGGGATGTGGATTCGGATTCATACGGGGATGCTGATTATACTGAATGCCTATGTCAGGAAGGGTCTGATCCTTCTGTGACCTATGGTGAGTATGAGTACGTCATTTACTCAGGTGACTGCTATGACTTCAACGCTGATATCAAACCCTTGTCTTGTGCCGATGGAATTGACCAAGATGATGATGGAGATATCGATGGTGAAGATTCGGACTGTATTGCTGGGTATCAAGAGGGATCAAATACGGTCAAAGAAGAGGCCTTTGAACTTCTAGATGGACACGACAACAATTGTGATGGATTGGTTGCGGCGGTTGAACTGGACTGTGATGACGATGGGTCCTTCCCTCTCGTTCCCGGGGAAAGTGGCTCCTTCGATCGAAGTCAAACCTTCCAAATGGCCGCAGATATTGGTCTGGAGGCTTGTTCAGGAGTGAGCTCGACGTTGGAATGTTGGGGTGAGCAGCAGCGATTGGTCTGCGATACATTGACTGCAGAGTTGAACAATGGTGCAGTCGAGTACAATGGTACAGGTCTGTGGATGCTTAGCATCAGTGAGTCAGATGATGGCTTCGGTGGTCGATTTGATGGAGGCCATCGTGAGTACCCAACGGGCAGAGTCTGCGGATTTTCTCGAGGGGATTGCGATGATCAATGTGCGGATCGTTGTCCAGATCAGCTCGAAACTTGTGATGGTGTAGACAATGATTGTTCCAGTACATCACCGGGGACCGATGGCGAAGCCAACGATGCATTTGAAGGTATTCCCGATGCGATGATCGCAGAAAATCCAATTGCCGGTACGATTTCAGATACTGAGATTGACATTGATTCAGATGGGTATCTCGCTTGTGCCAACTTCACTTCCTCTGGGACGCAGAATCAATGGTCTGATGCCAGTTGTGATACCGTATCAGGGGTGAGCGATGACAATGATTGCAACAATTATTGTTTCTTCTCCTCTCCGAATGCAGATGAACGTTGTGATGCTTTCCAAGGCGTTTGTGGCGGTGACAATCTAGACGGTACAGATGTAGATGGCGATGATATGTTGACCTGCGGTGCTTGGGGAACAGACGAGACTCTCACGGAAGACATCTATGTTGTTGTGTGGATGAAAGACGTCGATTGGTCTCAGTTGGCGTCCGAAGAGCAAGAACTGATTCGTCCAGTGCGTACACCTGAAGATATCGCGTGGGCACTGGCTCAGAGAGAACCTCTAGATACAGCCATTGAAGCAGCTGGAGATACTGGTGATACCGGTTGGGTGGATTCTCATAGTATTCAAGAGACAGAGCCGCAGCGTTTGTTGCGTGAGCGGAGAAACTTCATCAATGAACGATTGCCAATCATGAATACCAATGGCGGGTTGATTGCAGGAGATATCGATCCAGAGATGCTTGAACGAATGATTCCACTGGTGTCTCCAAGAGAGTTGGCGCCTTATTGCGACTCTTATCTTCAGGATCAGTTGACGTTGTTGTTGGGGATTGAGAATATGGATCTTCTAAGACAAAGTACCTCTGCCGAAGATCAAGCCGACATCCTTCTTCAGGCTTGTGATACGAGTATTGAAGGTGTTGGTGGATGCGGGATTGTTCGTCTATCTCTCAGTCGAACAACGGATGATGAAACATACGAGTATTTGGATGCCATTCAGTCTGAGATTCTGTCCTTCTCAACAGAATGTGAAGAACGAACTGAAGAGTGGATATCAAGAAGTATGTGGCAACAAGAGCGTATTGTCGATGCACGGACCATTACTGTGGAATGGGAGTGTCGTCGTATGTATGGTCAGGCTTGCAATGAGATATCTGATCAGACTAGATTGCTAGATGGCTGGGATTCTTCAATGGTCTCGCCAGAGCGTTGGCTTGATGTGGATAGGGCGTGGTTCAAAGAGATCGGTCGGTACAATCCTGAAGCCATTTCTAGTGGAACGATGATGTCCTGTTGGGGAGATCCAACGGATCCGACAGCAAACTTCAATGAAGAGGTTGGAGGGGATTGCGCTGATGAGGATTCAGAAGCACACCGCGACAATCCAGAAGGACCTGGAGACTTGGTTGGGCTCTACCTCTATGGCGACATGGCAGATTGCGACACGTGTCTAGACGGAATTGACAATAACTGTGATGGTGCTATCGATTGTGCAGATCCAGCTTGTGCCCCGTGCTTTGTCGGTCAGGGTGTCGGTTGTGGTGGTGGAAAAGACTCTCCATGCTCACAGGGTGGATGTGCATCACCGGATCAAAGTGGTAAAGAAAGGATGTATCGATCGCTCGGATTGATTATGATGGCAATGTTAATTTCTATCATTCGTCGACGTGAAACGAGAAGCACAACATGAGCTGGATAATCTGTGGTGAAGATACATTGGGCAACCCATTTCCGTTTGAAGCCAATTCTGTCAAGGGTTCCTGTCGAAATGCACTTGGCAATCTGCTAGAGGCGATAGACTTACCAGATACGGAAGACGCTCTTCGCTCTCGACATTGCGGCGCTAGAAAACCGGGTTTGTATACGTTGCTTTGGGACGATGGAGTGGTGCTTCATCTAGCCGGATTTTGGATTGTTTTTGGACACCATTATTTGGAAGATGGTCCTTTTGGTCCACCAGATAAAACACCACCCTATGTGGAAGACATTCTAGAAGCGCTCACGGAAGAAGTTTGGTGGAAAAATTATTCGGTTTATCCCCAAAAAGATCAAGAATGGAAACCGACCGTTATTTTGGAATGGCCAAATGCCATCGCCAATCGCTCCCAGTTACGTCCTCCTGGACTGCCTTTACCAGCGTCTGAATTCGCTCAGGAAGAGGCGGATGACTTTGGCGTGGAGTCGTGGTTGGAGCGGCTGGAAGAGGAAACAGTAAAGTCCTCTTTGCCAGAACAAGAAGTGACGGGAAAATGGGCACACCTTCCCGTTAATCGGTCGTTGATTATCGCGATTAAAGGTCGAATGCGGTACTCTAGGGTTCGACACGAAGGTGCTTTACAGATGGTGCCTGCAGAATGTTTTGGCGATCGTGAACAGGTCGTTCCGCTGTCCTTTCCAGAGTGGTTGGACGATATCGTTGCTGCCGATGACTTTCCCGCATCTGAAGAACGTGAGCACTTCTTGGGGGTTCCACTCTCGATGCCAGATGGGCGTGTCTCGTTTCCAATATCGGGATGGTTGACAAAGAACTTGGGTGTGTGGCCGATGTTCCCGCGAGAAGTCGTACCAGAACAACTTGCCAAGCGAGATGTCGGGTCTAGAGCACTCGCGCAGTTTAAGCAAGCACTGGGTATTTCGTTGATGGTGTTGACAGCCATCGTGGGACTCAGTTTGGTCGTTAAAAAGGCGACAACGCCCGTTCTCGAAGCCGCTCCGGAACCACCAGTGATCATGCCTCAGCCAGCACTCTCGCTGTGTTCAGCCGATCACGAAAAGTTTATGGAAGAGTTCCGATGTCAGATCCGAGCCTATGCATTGAATGCTGATACTGATCAACCCTTCTGTGGCGACAAAGGTTCAACGGTGAATACCAGTCGTCCACTCAGTAGAGACTTTGCAGACTTACAGGCGTTGTATTGTGGAATCAGAGATAGACAAGCAGACGCCTGGGTGTGGGGCGATGAGCAAAATTGGTATGATTTTGGACAGTTAGCAGCAGCGAAAGCCTGTTTCAATGTTCTCGGTTATCCTTGGCAATATCAGGGTAAAAAGGGTCCGACCGGCGAAGACTTTTACCCAAATCCGGAAGCCTTTTTTGCCGGCAATCTTCAGATCAATCAGCTGCAAGAATTGGTTGGTGAACTGAACGTTGCCTGTGATGAAATGAAGTCTAGAATGGAATCTCAGATCTTAGGGTCTGTAGTGGCAACATATGTTGGGACGTCTAGAACTTCCAATACGGATACAAGACTGCAAGAAGCCCATGAGCTTAGAGATCTGGTAGCTGAGAGCGTAGAGAAAAATATTTCTGGCACGGGTAAACGATGTTTTGAGGCTGGTCTTGAAGATTCTCCGTATAGAAGCAATCACTTTAGAGATTTCTGTGATGGTATGCGCCCCAAAGAGTTGTTGGCTTGGCAAAAGTTGGACCGTAGTGGTGAAGCCCCTGACGATGAGAAGTATTGCACAGATATAGACTCTCCAGTAGCACCTGATCGAGACTTGGAGTCTTGTTCAGTATTGTCTCGGTATGAAAGAGCGAGATTCGGAACCCCGATTAAGCAAGACGAAGATTCCAAACCGGATGAGATGTGGGCGTGTCACATTGGGTTGTCCGGTAAAAATCCAATCGGTGTGCGTAAAAAACGCATCAACCCGAAGCGTTCACTTACCCACGCCGCGTCTCGTTGAAGGCATAGCAGATCCGATTACAATAGACCTTATCCGGCGCCAACATAATGCTGGGGAAATCATCGTGGTTCGGAGCGTCAACATACCCATGAGGCTCCAAA
>CALDQI010000651.1:0-9812 GCA_937911635.1 uncultured Pseudomonadota bacterium
AATAAGATCTGTCTGATGGGTGTCTTACCTAAGTTAAAAGTCGGGCGCAAGCGTAAATGCAATCATCTGCTGGTTTCGAGTGAACCGATTGGCGGTGACGATATTTGGGAAGAAGTACCAGAAGGGGCTTTGATTGCACTCGAGAATAATTTTGAATTCAGTGTTCACGGACCACCAAGTCCCTTTTGGGTCACGTGGCCAGATTGCGTGACGGTTCCTCAGCCGCGTGACAATATCGTTCCTGCACTTCAACACTGGGTTTAGGTCTTGATATGGTGGGTACGGTTTGTACCACAATTAAAGTATGCTTGGGCCGACCAGAGTACTGGAGTCTTCACAAAGCACGATTGGAATATTTTGCCGCTATTTTGAATCGATCGATCGATACAGTAAGACTGGATAGAGAAATTAAACGGTTGTGCAGCATGTTAAGTCATGGTGTTATTCGGATAGAATTCGACAGCAATGGGCCGTTAAGGTTCACCTCGCGAACACTTCCATTGAATCATTCGTTGAATTGGTGTGTTGCTTACAGTGCTCGGACACGCTCCCAAGCAGCAATAAAATGGTTCGATCGATCGAACTGGAATGCTCGCAAAAAACAGTCCAACGTAGATGTTCTTCTGTTGCTTGATGAGCACAGTCGATATCTGGAATGTTGTATAGGGAATATTTTTGTGTATCGTCCCCGTGAACAACAATGGTACACACCTCCAGTATCCCTTCCATTGTTGCCCGGAATTATGAGGAGTGTTTTATTGTCCAATGCACTGTCATTGGGAGTGGGTATCGTTGAGGAAAGCCTGAAGTATGAGCAGACAGATGAACTATGGATGAGCAATGCCCTCAGGGGACTGTGTCCTTTAAACGGAAGTAGAGATATCCCATCATGGACCTGTGTTGAATCTGATGGCGTGAATGAAGCACGAGCGTTGGAGCACTTTAGGCAGGCTCTCAGACATCTGTAAAGAACACACATCTCTTCGAATATTTTACGTGGGACCTCTTGTTTATACCGAATTTGCGTTTACAGTTATACGTCCACCTTTTTGCAATTTTGAGGAGTATTATGTCGGATATTCGTATCTTGCCATTGGTTCCACTGAAGAATACAGTCATTTTTCCCATACTCGCTTATCCCGTAAAGTTGATACAACAGCGTACGGTAATGGCTGTAGATGCGGCCCTTGGCAGTGATGGCGAACTGGCTGTGTTTACTTTGAAAGATGCAGAAGTTGATAGACCCATTCTAGAAGAGTTGTTTGATATTGGTTCAATGGTTCGAATCGTAAAGAATGTTCGATTGCCTCAAGGTGAACGCTCAGTCATTTTAGAAGGAGAGAGTCGTGTGCGTCTGCTTGAGGTCTTTGAACAAGATGGCGTTCTTCTAGGGAAGGTAGAAGTCATTGAGGCTGAAGAGGAAGAAGGCGTGTTGTTTGAGAAGCGGAATGAACTTCGACGTTTGGCGGAACAGGTTCTGGCAGATGCACCAACAGGCTCTGCAGAAGTTGGTTTTTTACTCCGTAAGGCTTCGGGAGATTCAAGTCGATTAACAGATATCATAGCGCTACAGTTGGGCTTGTCGATGCTTGAGAAGCAAGAGGTGTTGAGTACCCTTGATTTGTCTGAACGCATTGATTTGTTGATGGGCATTCTTAGTAAGGAACAACAGCTCCTGTCAATTAAAGACAAGATTGAGAATAAAGTTCGTGGGGATTTGGATAAGGCTCAGCGAGACTTCTTCTTGAGAGAGCAAATGAAAGCCATTCAAATGGAGCTCGAAGACTCTGGTGATGAAGATGAGATAGAGGCTCTCAAACTAAAAGTGGTGAATGCAAATATGCCCAAAGAGGCTGAGAAGATAGCCCTCAGAGAGATCGTTCGATTGGGCAGGATGAATGCTTCTTCTGCTGAATATACGGTTGCTCGGACATACATTGATTGGCTGGTGGATGTACCTTGGAGTGTATCGTCTGAAGATCGACTGAATGTGAAAGAGGCCAAAAAAATCCTGGATGCTGATCACTTTGGTTTGGAGAAGGTCAAGAAACGCATCATTGAGTTCTTGGCAGTTCGAAAATTGAAAGAGGACTTGAAAGGACCCATCGTTTGTCTGGTTGGCCCACCTGGTGTGGGGAAGACATCCTTGGCGAAATCTGTGGCCCGTGCTTTGGGGCGAGAGATGGTTCGAATGTCATTGGGTGGTATGCGCGACGAGTCAGAAATTCGTGGTCATCGCAGAACGTATATCGGATCAATGCCCGGAAAGATCATTAAGTTGTTGAAGCGCGCTGGCACCAACAATCCGGTATTTGTCCTTGATGAGATTGACAAACTTGGGGCGAATCATCGCGGAGATCCATCTTCAGCACTGTTGGAAGTACTCGATCCGGAGCAAAATGACACCTTTGTTGATCATTATCTGGATGTTCCCTTTGACCTCAGCAAGATCCTGTTTATTGCAACGGCGAATCAAGCATCCAGTATTCCAGGTCCACTTCGAGACAGAATGGAAGTGATCGACGTCTCAAGTTACACGCTAAACGAGAAGGTGGAAATCGCCAAGCAATACATCATTCCAGAGCAACTTGAAGAACACGGCGTATCTTCTGATGACGTATTCTTTCCCGATGAAGGGTTGAGATTCCTGATTGAGTCCTACACTCGTGAATCTGGTGTGCGTAGTTTGAAGAGAGAGATCGGTGCCCTCTGTAGAAATGTTGCGACCGATCTGGCGATGGAGGAGCCCGTACAGCATCCGGAGATGAATTCAGAATCGGTGACTGCGATTAGAGGTCCGATCAAGTTTTTCAATGATGTTGCAGAGAGAGACGGTATCCCAGGTGTTGTGACGGGACTTGCGTGGACTGCTGTAGGTGGAGATATACTCTTTATAGAAGCTGCAAAGATGCCGGGTAAGGGAGGATTGAAACTGTCTGGGTCCTTAGGGGACGTAATGAAAGAGTCCTCGTCTGTGGCGTTGTCCTTTTTGCGATCGATATCTGAACAGCTGGACATCAATCCAGAGGTCTTTGACAAGACCGATATTCACATCCACGTTCCATCGGGAGCCATTCCCAAGGATGGACCATCTGCTGGTGTTACGATGTTGACAGCACTGACGTCGCTACTGATCAACAAGCCTGTGCCTGCCAATATTGCGATGACGGGTGAAGTGACACTGCGTGGGTCTGTATTGCCAGTCGGAGGCATTAAAGAGAAGGTGATTGCTGCCCATCGAGCAGGGATTCGCACTGTATTGCTGCCCGATAAGAATCGAAAAGATGTTCCAGATATTCCAGAGACAATTCTCGCTGATATCTCAATTGAGTATTGTGAAACCCTATCTGATGTATTGAAACTTGCACTCGGGATTGAGACAACGTTATGATCAAGTCCATAGACTGTACATTTAGTTGAGGCTCGTTATGACACATCCATTACCAGGTATTGGAAAAGTATTGGTGGCTAACCGCGGAGAGATTGCCCTTCGCGTAATGAGAGCCTGCCGTGAATTGGGGATAGAAACCGTTGCTGTGTATTCAGACATCGATTCCCGAGCACCACACGTGCGATATGCAGATGAGGCCTATCACATTGGTGGGGCGGTTAGTGCTGAGTCCTATCTAGTCGCTGAAAAGATATTGAGCGTCGCCAAAGATTCTGGGGCAGACGCCATTCACCCAGGGTACGGATTCTTATCTGAAAATGCAGTGTTTGCTCAGCAGGTTCAGGATGCTGGCCTCATTTGGGTTGGTCCAAATCCGTATGCGATTACCGTTATGGGATCGAAAACGGAATCTAGACAAAAGATGGAAGCCGCAGGTGTACCTACCGTCCCAGGGCACTCTATTGCCATTCCCACCCCAGAAGACGCTCTAGTGATTGCTGAGGGCATTGGGTACCCCATCATGCTGAAAGCGGCTGCAGGTGGCGGTGGAAAAGGAATGCGAGAAGTGACCTGTGCAGAAGACTTGCCCGAAGCCTTTCGTAGAGCCCATTCAGAGGCGGTCAACGCGTTCGGAAATGGGGAGATCTACATGGAGAAACGTGTCGTCAAACCTAGGCACGTTGAAGTCCAAGTGATGGCGGACACCCATGGCAATGTCATTCATGTGTTTGAGCGAGATTGTTCCATTCAGCGTAGACATCAAAAGGTGGTTGAAGAAGCTCCGTGCCCTGTGATTCGTCCCGAAGTCCGTGAAGCCATGACACAGGTCGCTGTGCAAGCCGCACGTGCTGTGGATTATGTTGGTGCTGGGACCGTTGAGTTTTTATTGGGGAGTGACCAGTCGTTTTACTTCTTGGAGATGAACACTCGTTTGCAGGTAGAGCATCCGATTAGTGAAATGATCACGGGGCTTGATTTGGTACACGAACAACTTCGAGTGGCTGCAGGTCTTCCATTGTCCGTCACTCAAGAGGACCTTCAGATTCATGGTCATTCAATTGAATGCCGTGTGTATGCCGAAGATGCTGCCAACAATTGGTCTCCATCACCTGGAAAGGTTGTGCAATACTCTGAACCTTCCGGCGCTTGGGTGCGAGTCGATTCCGGTGTGCTAGAGGGTGATGATGTCAGTGTGTATTACGATCCAATGATAGCAAAGTTGATCGTGTGGGGGCGAGATAGAGATGCAGCCATTGGCCGGTTGGTTAGAGCACTCAGTGAATATAGGGTTCAAGGAATTCAAACCACCATTCCGTTCTTTCAAGCATTGCTGAAGGATGAGTCCTTTTTAAAGGCAGAGTACGACACTGGGTTTTTGACCCCAGAAAAGATGGACGAGTTGGTAGAATCTCCCATCAATGAAAGTGTAGCTGCGATCGCTGCATTGATCGCACAGTATGAAACAGATTTGCAGGTTAAACCCACAAGCAATACAAAATCAGTATCCAATTGGAAATGGAGCTATCGATGAAGTATGAAATTGAAGTAAATGGCATCAACAAAGTCTTTGATATCGAAAAGAAGGAAAAAGGCTATTGGATCAGCCAGGATGGTCAATCCTTTTTTGTGGAAAAGACTGAACTGGCCAATTCGATTCATTTGCTATTGGATGGGAAAAGTTACGAGGTCGGTCTTGCCAAGCATCCAGAATACTGGGAAGTGGGTGTGGAAGGAGAGCGTTTTCTATTGAACGTCATCGATCCACGGAAGAAATCTCTCCGAATCGCCAGTGGTGAAGGGGAAGGACTCTTGGTGACCAAAATGCCGGGACGGATAGTTGAGGTCTGCTGTGAAGTAGGACAAGCAGTCGAGAAGGGAGATGTCATCATCATCGTAGAGGCGATGAAAATGGAGAATCCTCTCAAAGCCGCCAAAGCTGGAATCATCTCTGAGATTTTTGTGTCGGACGGGGATTTGGTTGAGGCGAAGCAAAAACTGATTCTAATTGACTAAGCTTAGTCAGAAAAGCTAAGACGTGGCGAGTGTCCCCATAACCAAGGGCGAAGGACTTCACGGTTCGATGTGTGTTTGGTTTCAAAAAATACGTGAAGCCTGAGAATGATCTCTCCTTTCGATAGCCCTGTCGAGACATGCAAACGCTCTACAGTGACTTTTGCTGCATTGCACAGATCTTCCGCCAGACGCTCATTGTTGGTATCCATCTCTATAACACTGTCAAGGATACCGCTTGACCACAAAGCTTGCATCGAAATTGGAGTGATGTGCTGAGGATTGTAGGGGGTTGTACGATGATTCCGTTTGAGCAGAGCGTCGATGCTTGGGAACAGATCATAAAAGTGAAAGGGTTCTTCACCAAAGAGTTGTGCCCACCTTTTACACCATCGGTTGATCCAGTCTGGATGCTGTAAGTCACTTGCGGGGTGTCCATATGTTTTTCGAAATTCGATGTAGGCTTTGTACGTCAGCACGAGGTCTTGGATCATTTCGGAGTCTGTGTCGCTCATGAGATCTGGAAATAAAGCCTTCAAATCAGAAACATCCAAATTACGTATGGTTTGCGATTCAAGTAGGTCGATACCTTGCGTGTAGAGTGTTGCCAAATGTTCAACGTTGGACATCCAGATCGGCGTGGTCGTCTCCTGAATACTCAATTGCGGCAGTAAGATCCCCAACCATAAAATATCGACACTGCGTTCTAGACCCAATGTAGGATCAATCGTATTTGATATCCAAGTCGGATAGACAGAGAATTCCGATACCCATGTAGACCACATTTGGAGTCGATCAAGGTTAATTGGTGCTGGATGGTGTTCATTCAAAGAAAGAATAGAAGTCGACATTTGATTTTCTTCAGATTTAAATGTTGAATCGGGTTGCATGCATACCATGAGTACCCTAGACTAGATTAATACAAAAGGAGTTTGTATGCGCAAAGAAGGATCACGGTTTATTGTTATTGAAGGGTTGATCGGCGTTGGTAAAACGTCATTGTGTCGGTTGCTTGAGGAGAGACGGAATGCTGAGTTGGTACTAGAGCCGGCAGATGACAATCCATTTCTAGCGCACTTTTACTCTGATCCGGAACGGTTTGCATTTCCAGCGCAGATGTTTTACCTGGCGTCTAGATCGCAACAGCAAAACAATCTACGACAGAATCGTTTGTTTACCGATTTGCTAGTTGCCGACTATATTTTTGAAAAGGATAGATTGTTTGCCGAACAAACGTTGAAGGGGAATGAAATTGACCTGTACGATACCTTCTCTAGTCTGTTGGGACAGACGATTTCGGTTCCTGATTTTGTATTGTTTCTAGACGCTCCTACTGAAGTGGTCATGACGCGGATCAATCGCAGAGGGATTGATGCTGAGCAGCAGATTGAAGCATCGTATTTGAATGAACTTCGCAATCGCTATTATAAACTGTGGGCAGATTACTCCAAGGCTCCGGTGTATGTGTTGGATACCACATCGATCAACTACATTGATGATCCAGAAGATCAAGAGAAGATTCTAGCCATCATTGACGGTTGGTTGAATGGTGAACCACATCCTGAGGCACCACGGCTCTATCAACCAGAATCTCCAAATCAACTCACTCTAGATTTTGAGACCATGTAATTTGACTTGCGCGGTCGTTTACTGTTTGTATTGAAGTTTGATGGTCTTACCCTGTCTCCAGACCGTAAAGGTTGCCGGGGCTTTTGTAGAGAGTTGCGCTAGGCTTGACTGTTGAACCGGTGTATCGTTAATGAGTAGGATAATGTCTCCAAGTTGAAGAATATCCTTGAGGGGACTAGTTTTCTCAAGTTGAATGACCACCAATCCTTGACTCGAGTTGTCTCCATTAAAGCTTTGTGTTTGTGCGGTTTGAATCCCCCACGTATCTGTTCCCTCTTGAATGAATTTTCCTGCAGACAAGGCCTGTTGTGATGGCCTCTCGCCGAGTGTTACAGAGAGTTGTTTTGGCTTCCGACCTCGAATGATTTCGATAGGTACAGTATCTCCGGAACGATACGACCCCACCATACGTATGAACTCATCAATACTTGTGACCGATTTGTTGTCAAATGTTGTGATGATATCACCCGATTCCAATCCTGCCTTGTCTGCAGGGGTGTTTGGGTAGACCTCTCTCACCATTGCCCCGTCTTGACCGTCACTTTCAAAAGGCTGCAATCCAAGCCCCAGCCACCCTCTAGACGGCCGGCCATTCTCTTTTAAATCGTCGAGGATGGACGTAACTTTATTGATGGGAAGGCTAAAACCAATCCCTTGAGCCCTGGGGTTGATGGCAGTATTGATACCAATGGCTTCTCCCTGTAGATTGAACAGGGGTCCACCAGAATTTCCCGGATTGATACTGGCGTCTGTTTGCAGATAATTGTCATAGGGACCAGAACCAATCACACGCTCTTTTGCTGAAATGATACCCATTGTTACAGTATGCGAAAGGCCAAATGGATTTCCAATTGCGACGGCGTAATCTCCAACACGTACAGCATCTGAATTCCCCAGTTTGATGTACGGTAGGGTAGAGTCGGACTCAATCTTGATTAGAGCGACGTCAATACTGTCGTCAAAACCAACGACAGAGCCTGTATATTCTTCTTCATTGGCCAGCTTGACTGTGAGGGTATCCGCGCCATCAATGACGTGGTAATTGGTAAGGATGTATCCATCATTGGAGATTAGGAAGCCGGAACCTTGACCAGAAGGAATTGGTGTTTCCATATCCCATCCAAATGGAGCCATCGGATGAATGGGTTGTTGATCCATAGAGACGGTAATATTTACGACAGACCCCGATAACGTTTCAACAAGAGGGGCCAAGGATTGACTTGGGTTGAAAGAGGGGATGGTTTGTGGAGTGGCTTGGGCAAACTCTACGCGCAGTGAGGTAGACGCTGCAGACCCCAATCCAATTCCAACTCCCAAAATAAACAATGGATGTACAAACGAATGATTCATGGGTAGACCTCGGGTTGAATACAACTACACAAACACCTACACGCTTTGTTCTAGTCCACCTCTCTTGCAAAATTGTACAGAGAGCTAATGGGTAGCGATTGCCTTTTGTCTAAGCCAATGATCGATCAGTACAAGATGGGTCATCGCTTCAACGATCGGTACCGCTCTTGGCAATACACAGGGGTCATGCCGTCCCTTTAACTTCAAATCTACAGCACCCCCTTCAGGGGTGACAGTTTGTTGGGGTTTGAAAATGGTGGACGTAGGTTTAAACACCACTGAAAACTCAACGGGCATGCCGTTTGATATACCGCCTTGAATCCCACCAGAGTGGTTGCTTTTGGTTTGGATTTGACCACTCTCGATGTTTGTATGAAAAATATCGTTGTGCTGTGATCCTGTCATGGTCACCGCATCAAATCCAGAACCGATTTGGAATCCCTTTGTGGCAGGAATCGATAGCATCGCTTTTGCAAGGTCGGCTTCCAATTTATCAAAGACAGGTTCGCCGAGTCCAACTGGAACATTGACGCTGTGACAACGAATGATTCCTCCAACGCTATCTCCAAGTGAACGGATGTGTTCAATGTGGGCAATCATTTGCTGTGCTGTACTTTGGTCTGGACAGCGCACGATATTGGCTTCGATCTGTTCTCGTGTGACTGTGCTTGATTCGATCTCGGCTTTTATACCGTGTATTTGCTCTACCCAAGCCAGAGTGGCAATATCTGTGTGGTGCGCCAATACCTGTGCTGCTATGCTTCCCGCTGCAACACGAGCGGCTGTCTCCCTAGCACTCGATCTTCCACCGCCTCTCCAGTCACGATGTCCATATTTTGCATCAGTGGTAAAATCTGCATGACTGGGTCGGTACTGATTGGGCTTGTAATCGTTTGAACGGGCATCCTTGTTTTGAATGCTCATCGATATGGGGGTGCCCAATGTCTTTCCTTCGAAGATACCGCTATGAATTTCAATCTGATCTGTTTCTTTGCGTGGGGTGGTGATGGAAGATTGTCCGGGACGTCTTCGATTGAGAGCCGATTGAATCAGAGTGATGTCTATGGGAATATTGGGCGGACAGCCATCGATCACGCATCCAATTCGCCCACCGTGACTCTCTCCAAACGTACTGACGCGAAACAACGTCCCAAATGTCGAACTCATTTAGTCGTTCCCGTATTGTGGTCACTGGTCAATTTGTCAATGGTCTCATTGAGGGCGTTCAGGTTTCGCGGTTCATGGATTTCCAGCTGCAATACTCCATGGTCATCCAACACGATAAAGTACGGAATGGCCTCGGGAAATGTAGCTCCAACAGTTGCAGAAGTTTCTCAGGCAACTGCGACAAGTGCAGATGGTTATGATTCAAGATTAACAAAACGAAAAGGAAGATCAGCAACAATTATGACAGGCTCTCAAGGTATTATGG